>DASWDH010000224.1:0-13336 GCA_036395495.1 Polyangiaceae bacterium | reverse complement strand
CGAGCGGACCTCGTGGTCGCCCACGAGTACGGCGATGATCGCGACAAGTTGCTCTGGCAGCGACTCGGACAGCCCCCGGCCTACCGCTATGTTTTCGATGGTCACGAGCGATCGCGGCCGGTCGTCCTGCCGTGGTCGCCTCGCGCGCGCGAAGCTATCTATCGTTTCGAAGCTGAAGCCGAATGGCCCCCGCTCGAGCAGGAGGGGGGCTATTTCGAACCGGTATTCGCGCAGGGCACCTGCGCTTGGGGCGGGCGTCTTCTGGCCATCCGAAGCAGCCCCGAACGTGCCTTCTAGGGCGCGATCTCCTTTCCTGTGCCGTACCCTGGCCGTTTCCGAGTGGGGGTGCACATCGCGCATCGGGGAGACGTCGTCGCTCGTTTCGTCTTGCGCCGAGCCCCCCTGGACCCGCCGCTTGCCACCTGGGGTTTTGCTCCGGCTCGCAAGGAGTTCAACTGCGCTACCCTCGCGGAAGTCGAAGTAAATCTGTCAGAGCAGGCCCGCGTCGAAGTGACGCTCCGAGGAGGGGGCGATCTGTCGCTCGACGCGATCGCACTCGAGCCCGCGCGTCTGAGCGATAGCCGGCCGTAGTGTATCGTCCGTCGTTTTAGGCGCGCGGCGGATAGATGCCCACAATGGAGTTTGCGAAGCCTCCGGAAAAGGCGTTGACATTCCTACGCTTGCGGTGAGAGCTTAACCGAATCGTGAGAGGTCTGCCTGGGAGGACGGCATGACGAAGAGCGAACTCATTGACGCCATCGCCGCGAGGGGGGACCTTACGAAGGCCCGCGCGGAGCTCGTGGTCAACTGCCTCTTCGACGCCATGACCGAGGCGCTGCAGCGCGGCGAGGGCATCGAGATCCGAGGCTTCGGCAGTTTCACGGTGCGCCCGTACAAGCCATACAGCGGGCGCAACCCGCGCACTGGGCAGCCGGTTCCGGTTCCTGCGAAGCGACTCCCGTTCTTCAAAGTGGGAAAGGAGCTGAAGGAAATCGTCAATGCGAGCCGGCACCTCGCCATCACGGGGGGAGACGATTCCGACGACTAGCACTACGGGGTCGGATGGGTACTTCCGTGGGACTATGGCTAACCCGATGCAACGATCTGGTAGCGAGGATCTGATCGTGAGATCGCTCGTGGCACATGAATCCTCGTGACCAGATGGCGATCCTCGGCCGCGGGGTCGTCGACCTCGTGCAAGCCGACGAGCTCGAAAAGCGCATCGCCTCGGGTCGACCTCTGCGCGTGAAGGCAGGCTTCGATCCCACCAGGCCCGATCTGCACCTCGGACATACCGTGGTCATGCAGAAAATGCGGCAATTCCAGGACCTCGGTCACACGGTGATATTCGTCGTGGGCGATTACACGGCGATGGTCGGCGATCCCACCGGGCAGAACGATTTGCGTCCCCGACTCAGCCAAGGGGAGGTCATGGACGCCGCGCTGACGTACCAGGAACAAGCCTTCAAGGTGCTCGACCGGACGAAAACCGAGATCCGCTACAACAGCGAATGGCTATCGAAATTCTCACCGCTCGATTTCATCGAACTCGCGGCGAAAATGACGGTGGCCCGCGTGCTCGAACGCGACGACTTCGCGAGGCGTTTCGCCGCCCGTCGACCCATCTATGTACACGAATTCCTGTACCCGCTGCTTCAGGCGTATGACTCGATCGCCCTCGAATGCGACATCGAGCTCGGCGGGACCGACCAGCTGTTCAATCTCATGGTCGGCCGGGACTTGATGCCCCGCTATGCTCAGGTCGCCCAAATCGTCATGACGATGCCGCTGCTCGAAGGCACCGACGCGCGCCTCGAGAACGGACGAATCGCCGGTGCGAAGATGTCGAAGAGCAAGGACAATTACATCGGGATCACCGAAGCGCCGATCGTCATCTTCCGTAAAATCATGCAGATCGACGACGCGATCGTATGGCGTTATTTCGATCTGTTGAGCTCGCGGTCCGCCGACGACGTCGCCGCGCTCAAAAGCGACGTGATTGCCGGTCGCAGTCCGCTCGAGATCAAAGCGTTGCTGGCGACCGAGCTCATCGGTCGCTTCCATTCGGCCGAAGCCGCCATCGAGGCACAGGGCGAATTCCAGGCGACGTACATCCAAGATGGCACTCCCGACCAAGTGCCGGAATTTCGCCTCACCACCCAGGGAGAAACGTTGTGGCTCGCCAAGGCCCTCTCGCTCGCCGGGCTCGTCAAGACCACCAGCGAGGGCAAACGCCTGGTGGAGCAGGGCGGCGTGGAAGTCGACGGCCAGCGCATCAGCGATCCGCAGTACCAGCTGGCGCGCGGCGGGCCTTACCTCATTCGTGCCGGGTCGAAGAACCGCCGGTTTGCCAATGTCCTCGTCGAGGCCTTAATCTGAGTTGGTCTCTCACATTGGAGCACATCCTCGCGGGTTGATCGAACCCCTGCGCGTCGGCTACAACCTTGTGACGGATCCCACTCGGGACACCGACCAAGAGTTGCCCCACACTTCGTGTGGCAGACAACCCCTCAACTTAAACGCCGCTGTTCGAACTGATCCACCAGTTGAGCCGCGAGGCGGCCGACAGTGGACAACCGACGAACGAGAAGAGGTATCTGGATGGAGACGCAGGTCGAGACCGAGCAAATTTGCGCTGAGTCGTTTCAGGTAGGAGACATGGCCGTGCATCCGGCCCATGGAGTGGGCGAGGTAACCGGCATCGAGAAGCGAGACCTCGGTGGCTCGATGAATCTCTTCTATGTACTGAGAATACTCGAGTCGGGTCTCAAGGTGATGATCCCCGTCACTTCTACGGCGCACGTGGGCCTACGGCGCGTGATGAGCAAAAACGAAGCCGATAAAGTTCTAGGCATTCTTCGAGCACACGAGGTCGCCGTGGACGTGCAGCCTTGGAATCGTCGTTTTCGCGCGTACACCGAGATGTTGAAGAGCGGGTCTCCCTACGAGATTGCCAAGGTGCTTCGCGACATGTACCGGCTGAAATTCGACAAAGATCTTTCGTTCGGCGAGCGTCGGCTCCTCGACCAGGCCAAGAGCCTCCTCGTGAACGAGCTCGCGCTCGCCAAGCAAATCAAGCAGGTCGCGATGGAGGGGGAGATCAGTCAGATTTTCTCGGCGTAAGTCGCGATGACAGACTCGCGTCTGGCCAACGACGGCGGTATGTTGTAGTCAGAGGCTCGCTTCAGCTTCCATGTCGGACTACCGCAGAACGCTTCCGCTTCCGCCGCCAGCAGGATCCGTGGGTGAGGCACTCGAGGACATCGTGCGCCAGCATCAGCCACGCAGGACGCCCGCTGCAGGTCACAAATTGACTGCACCGAGACCGCCTCAGCTGTCCGCTTCGCCAGGGCGCGACTTTCGACGCTCCAAGCCAGGACGCAGAACGCTGCGTCCCTCGCCGAACACGAGCGAGGCGGGCGAGCTCGCGCCGCCCCTCGACGACACCGTTCCGGCCTGGACCGCGAAGGGACGCGCGCTGTCCGCCGCGCTCGAGCAGGCGCTCCAAAACGGTTCTCCTTCCCCGAGCGTGCAGGCCTCCATCGAGCGCGCTTATGGAGCCTGGCATTTGGACGGCGTGACCGTTCGCCAGATCTCGCGCGTGGCGCACCTTTCGCGGCGCGCCCACGAAGCCATCCGCGACACCGGGAGGAGCGAGCTCGAAGAAGCGTACGTCGATTGCGCGAGGGTTCTTCACCTCGGACTGCCCTCGGCACTGCGCCGCGGCATCGCTATCGAGAGCGTCGTCGAAGTGGTGCGTGCGATGCGTCGCGAAGGCGACAGCTGGCTTGCGATTGTCGAGGCAACCATGTTCTTGATGGGGTGGACCGATGCGAACCGCGCTCGCGCAGCCGAAGCGATTCGTCTGGCGTTGGAGCAATTCCCCCCCAGCAAGGCGCGCGAGGACGACGAGGGGTAGAGCGTCGGGCCCTACCGCGTCGAAGTAGCATTACTGCCCTAGTCTTCAGCGGCAGATCACGATCGGCATACTTGGCGCCGCCCCCAACGCAAACTACGGCGAGGCGTCGGAATCACCCCGATATGCGACGGCCTCGCTCCGCAACACCGAAAAATCCGGCCTGTTCGGTCAGTTCAAGGGGGCTTATGGCTGCGCGGCTCCTCTGATTGTGCGCAACTCGCGGCACGCCTGGCCGAAGGGGCGTTATCGCAAGGAGGAATCATGACGCCCATCGACTCGCATAAAGCCCTTCACAATGCACTCGCCGATGCCGACCCGAGCTGGCTGCATCCTGCCAACGTCTGCCACCAAACCGCGACTCACCGCCCCCCCGGCGACGGTGTCGACACGTCCGGTCCTCTCAGCATGGATATGCTTCTCGAGTACGTCGCCATGCGTCTCGAAAGTCTCGACGGTCAAATCGAGGACTTCATTGGTGAGGCGAACGAGAAGAAAGCCCAATCCGACGAGCTTCGCAGGTTCCAGCAGGGAGTTCGATCGGTCAGCGGGTATGACTCCAGCGGGTTCGCCAACAAAGAGAGCCTCAACGAAGAAGGGGTGAGCAGAGTCGACGCCGAGCGACTCCAAGTCGCCGACCCCGAGCTCAAGGCGAAGCTCGACGACCTCGCCCAACAAATCCACGACACCAACCGGGTGAAGGCTGAGGACGTGCAGCCTCTGCTCGACTACGCCAAGGACCGACTCGCCTCGCTGAACTCCGACAACGAGATCACGATGATGCGCCTGAACTCGATCGTCCAGCTTCGCAGCCAGGTCATCGGCAGCGCTTCGAACGTGCAGGCCTCGATCAACGAAGGCATGAAGACCGTCATCGGCAACATGAGGGCGTGATGGACGCTGCACGTCATTGTGATCGAGCAAGCAGCACCGCCGGTGCGAGCTGGCGACCCATGTACGACGCGGCGCTTGGTTTCATGGCCAAAGGCGAGCAATCCAAGGCGGCCGATCTTCTGCGCGTGCTCGCCCTCGCCGCGCCGACTGAACCCGAGGTGTGGGAGGCGCTCGCCACCTGCCACGACGAACAAAATCAACGCGACATCGGCGAGGCACTGAGAGCCCTCGGCCGCATGTTGGAGAGATCACAATGAATGCCACACCTGTGAACAGCGCATCGCGCGTCATCATCGAGGAGCCGCCGGCGAGCACGAGCGGCGCGCTGACGCCCGACCTCGTCAACATCCTCGATGTCACCTCGATTCTCTTCGCCATGCAGAGCGAGCAGCAGCACGCGCAAGAGGCGCAGCACGAAGCCGACATCCGCGCGCACGCCTCCGAAGTCCGCCTCGCTCTCGACCAGGTGCGAAGGGCCGCTGAGGAAGCGCGCGCCCAAGCCGACGAGAGCTCGTTCTGGGGTGACTTCGTTTCTGTCGCCAAGACGGTCGGCGCGGTAGCGTCGGTCGCCGCCGGAGTCGCGGGTGGACTCGCCACAGGCGGCCTCACTGTGGCCGGCGGATTGGCTCTGGCAGGTGCGCTCGTTTCGGTGTGTGCGACACCGATCGCCGAAGCGTTCGGCGGTGATGAAAATGCCGCCTTCTGGATCGGCATCGCGGGATCGGCGGTGAGTCTCGGAGGGGGCGCAGCTGGAATACTCTTGGGAGGTACGAAGGAAATCGCAACTGCGGGGCTAAGGACGGCGGCGCGGTATGGGGAATGGGTCGGGCGCGGCGTCGACGCAGGAGCCAAAGGCTTCGAAGGTTACGGTGAGATACGCACCGGAATCGCCAAGGCAGACGGCACCCGCGCCGAAGCGGACGGGATGGAAGCGCGGGCCCATCAACGCGTTTCCCAGCGTGAGCTCGACACGCTGATCGGAGGACTGAAGGAGCTCAGCCAGTCATTCGCTCGCGCCAAAGACGCACTCATCGAAAGCCAGCAACAAATCGGACAAAGCCACCACCTTCTCATTGCCACCTTAGGGAGATGACCATGACGATTTCGAACAGCAACCCGGTCAACGCAACCGTGATGGCCGAGCAAATCCAAGAATTGATGCATGAGCTCTCGACGGAGCTCGCCAAAGAAGAACGAGAGATCAACCGCGACGCCCGACAGCACGAGCTCGAACAATCACTCGAGGCGGTGGAGCACATGCGCGACAAAGCCAATGCTCTCGAGATGGGCGGGTACGCTTCGGGTCTTTTGACGATCGCCAGCGCTGGAGGCCAAGCCATCGCAACAACCCAATTCGATACTTCGGGTTCCCACGAGGGGGACGCCACGAACAAGAAAGTCGATGGCTGGAATGGCGTGGCGAAAACCGGGGGAGGGCTCGCCAACAGCGTGAGCCAGGTCTACGGCGCCAAGGCCGAGAACCAGGAGGCGTTCGCTCAAGGCGCGCAGGCGCGGAGCAAGGCGTCGGGACGTCAGGCGGACGAGGCGGAAACCAACCGTCAACAGGCCAACAAGGTCGACGATGCCGCCAAGGAGCTCTACAAGGAGATCGCGCGAAACCAGCACGCGGGCATCATGGCGATCGTCGCCCGACAGTGACCCTGACTCGAGCTCAAGTCTCTCCTCGGCCGACCGTACTCGGACCGGGGTCCCACTCGTGAAAGCGTCAGGTCCGCTGCTGCTCGTTGGTGTGTCTGACACGCACGTCGCCCACAGCTACACAGCTTGCGCCAACGACGCGGGTTTCGACACCGACGCGGTTGCCACGGCGGCCGAGGCCGAGAGCTGGCTCGAGAACCACGACCCCATCGCCATCGCACTCGACATGACGTCGCACGGCGCCGAGACGAGCTGCCTCAGCCTTCGCGGCATGGCTCGGCTCGCGCACGTTCCGGTGATCGGGCTCACCGCCGAGCTCAACGATCTCGCGTTTCCCGAGATGTACGGGTGGGGCGGCGATGACGTGATCCGAAGCGGGGCACCTCGGGATCTCGTGCCCCGGCTGCGCGGTCTCGCCACCGATGCGCCACTGCAGCCGCCTGCCGCCAAGGGACGTGTCGTGGTCGTCGACTCCGATCGACGGAGGCGCGTCCTCTATGCGCGCGTTCTTCGCAACGCTCATTACGACGTTCATTTTGCGATCGAGGCCGATGAAGCGCTCGCCGCGAGCCGGAACGAAGCCGTGAAGCTCCTCATCACCAACGCCGAGTCGGGGTCGGAGGACGCAGTCGATTTGGCCGTGCGCACTCGGAGTGAGGGTCTGGCAGTTCCCGTGGTGATTGCCGCGCCTCCCATGAAAATGAGTGGGTATCGAGCCGCGGTCGAGGGATTGGCCAAAGTCGTCGTGACCGATGGATTCGCCCCTCCCGAAAACCTGCTCTTCGTCGCCAATGAACTCGGGAGAAGCGGCGCGAACGACGGCCGAGCCAGCCTGCGCCTGCTTTTTGGCACCGTCGTGACCTTCCGTCAGGCCGGACGCGACGAAGATGCATTCGGCTGTACCTACAACATCAGCGCGGGCGGTCTTTACGTGAGAACCCTCGCGCCGCTCGATCGGGGAGACGACGTTTGGCTCGAGCTGCGCCCCCCGCGATCGGATCGCAGGGTAAGACTCGAGGGCAGGGTCGTCTGGCGCAGGCGGTTCGGGCCCATCGAGTCAGCTACCGTTCCCCCCGGTTTCGGCGTGCAGATCACCGACGCGGCCAAAGCGGACCTCTCCCGATACGAAGCGGGATATCGGGCGTTCGCCGCCGACACGGTGGGGGCCTGAACCCAAGCTCTGGTGCCCTGGTCGACACGGCGGTAGAGAGGGTGGCCATGAAAATCTACACCCGAACTGGGGACGACGGGACCACTGGCCTTTTCGGCGGCGCGCGGCGATCGAAAGCCGACATCCGGGTGGAGGCTTATGGCACCGTCGACGAGGCGAATGCCGCGATCGGTGCAGCGCGCGCGATCGCGGCTTCTCCAGAGATGGACGCGGTGTTAGCCGACGTGCAGAACGAGCTCTTCGCGATCGGTGCCGAGCTCGGATGCTCCCCCGGCGATGAGGCGAAGCTGAAGATCGCGCTCGTCGACGCGCCGGCCGCCGAAAAACTCGAGCGGGCCATCGATACGGCGGAGGAGGGACTCGCGCCCCTTCGATCCTTCGTACTGCCCGGGGGCACGCCCGGGGCCGCCGCACTCCACGTCGCACGCTGTGTCGTGCGACGCGCGGAGCGGTCGGTGATCGCCACCAGCGCAGAGGCTCCCGTGCGTAGGGAGATCGTCATCTACCTGAATCGGTTGTCCGACTTGCTTTTTGTGCTGGCGCGACGCGCCAATCATTTGGCGGCTGTCGCCGACGTGCCCTGGCACGGACGGCCGCGGTAACCAGCGGTCATGCCGCTTCGGGCAGCTCGGGAACCTTGTTTTGGGGTGCGCGAAGTACTTCGGCGAGCATGCGCCGGCCCCTGTGCAATCGCGACATGACCGTTCCGAGAGGCACGCCGAGGGCCTCGGCCGCGTCTCGATAGGACATGTCGACGATGTCGACCAGCTCGACGGCCTCGCGGAACCGCGGGGGCAATGCGCCAAGGGCGCGCTCGATCGAAGGAGACAATCCTTGGTGGGCGGAAGGCCCATCGGGCAGCGTCCAGGCGCAGGGATCGTTGGTCAAACTTTCGAGGGCGCGACGCTCGCGGCGATAGCTTCGGCAGCGGGTCACGAAGACGCTCAGCAAGATACGCTGCAGCCACGCCCGCAGGTTCGAGTTGGGCTCGTATTGGGTTTCGAAGCGAAGTGCCCTCTCGAAGGTGTCCTGCAGAACGTCTTGCGCGACGGTTTCGTTGCGCGCGAGCCGCAGGGCCCGCCGATAGAGGTCCGGCCAGTGGGTGGTCAACCCGGCGCGCAGCTCGCTTTCGGGCGCTCGGGCCTTGGTTTTGTGGGCGGATAGGGCAAGCGAAACGGTCTGCATCGAACTCCTCCTGGCGTGAGCTTCCGCAAGGTCGGTGCCACGTCCCAAGGGTCGTAAATGCATGGAACGAGGCGCCCGCTTGCGGGCACCCGGACGCAGCGGCGTGTCAAACTGTCAGCGGATCGGTTCCGTGTGCCAGCGCGGCAAGGACCGCCGGCACCCCATCCGCGATCTCGCCGGCAAGGAGGCCACGGTCAGCACCGCCGTGGCCGGCCCGCCACCGATCCGCCGCGAGCCCATGTACGTGGACAGCCGCAGATGCCGCTTTTTCGGGGGCCATGACACACGCGAACGCAGCGATGATGCCCGCCAGAACGTCTCCGGCGCCCGCCGTCGCGAGCACCGGGTTGCCGGTGGTGTTGATGAGCAAGGGACCGGAGGATGCCGCCACGACCGTTCGCGCCCCCTTGAGGACCACCGTGGCCCGCGCGCGGTCTGCCAGCTCGCGCACGGCGCCCGCTCGGTTCTTCTCGACGTCGTCCGATTTCTTCCCCAGCAAGCGTGCAGCCTCGCCGGGATGGGGCGTCAGAATGAGCGGTCCGCGCGCAGCCGCGAGGGCGTCCGGGCGACCGGCAAACAGTGTGAGGCCGTCGGCGTCGATCACCTTGGGTCCTTGCCACTCGAAGACGATGTGTTCGACGGCAGCCTTGGCAGCCTCATCGAGCCCGAGACCGGGACCGATCACCACCACGCGTTTGCCCGACAGCGCGCGATCCAACGAGCCCTTCACGTCGGCGCGCTCGATGCGCGCGGTCATGATCTCGACAACGCGCGACTCCAGAGCCTCCACGGCTTCGGGCCAAGAGGCGAGCGTGACGAGCCCGGCCCCCGCACGGAGCGCGCCGTGCCCGACCAGAAGTGCCGCTCCGAGCTTTCCGGTTGAGCCGGCCACGCAAAGCACGCTTCCCGCAGCATGCTTGTGGACGTTGGCCTCCCGCGGCGCGATCCACGAGGCCACCGTGGAGCGTTCGATCACTTCCGCGACATGCCCAACGGTGGCGAGCACGACGGAGGGGACGCCAAGGTCGACGACGTGCACGCGACCGGCGAGCCGGGCCCCTTCCGGGGTGAGGAGACCCATCTTGAGGCACCCGAACGTCACCGTGTCGTGGGCTCGTACGACAATGCCGAGAGGAGTTCCCGCGTCGGCATCGAGACCCGAGGGGATGTCGAGCGCCACCCGGTGGGTGTCGAATTGATTGATGACGTCGATGACGTCGCGAAGGTGCCCCTCGATGGGGCGGGTGAGACCGGTGCCAAAGAGCGCGTCCACCGTCATCGTGGAGAGGGCAAGCTCGTTCTCGAGAGGCC
Source organism: Polyangiaceae bacterium (assembly GCA_036395495.1). Classification (GTDB taxonomy): domain Bacteria; phylum Myxococcota_A; class Polyangia; order Polyangiales; family Polyangiaceae; genus DASWDH01. The sequence goes on along the minus strand of DASWDH010000224.1, from coordinate 3,200 downwards.
CGAGCTCGCGACCGGGAGGGAGCTCGGTGTAATGGCCGCCCAAATCGATGTACGCGTCGTGATTGATGCGCGCGTCGCCGGTTACCTGCTCGCTGGTGGCCGCGAGAAAACAGTGTACGTCGAACCCTCGCGAGAGCAGGTGGCGCGCGACCGCGAACCCGTCGCCACCATTGTTACCGGCGCCGCAAACGACGGTGATCCGCCCGCCGCGCCCGGCGAGGATTCGCGCGATGACGTCGGCGGCGCCGCGCCCGGCATTCTCCATCAGGACGACGCCGGGGACGTGGCAGGTCTCGACGGCGTACTTGTCGTACGCTCGCATTTGCGCGCGGGAAAGCACCGGGTTCATGCGCCCTCCAGGATGACGACCGCGGCGGCGACGCCGGCATCGTGGGTAATCGTGACGAGCGCACGTGCAACTCCGAGGTGGTCGGCCATCCACGCCGCGCGCCCCTGGAAGTGCATCTCGGGTTCACCCAAGGGGCCCCTGGTCACTTCGAAATCATGCCACAGGGCACCCGACCGGCCGAGAAACGCCTTCACCGCCGCCTCCTTGGCGGCCCATCGGCCAGCCAGCGCCACCGCTCGGTCGTGTCTTCGCCCGAGCGCCGCCTGCTCGCGGGGCGTCAAAATGCGCGTCCACATCCGGTCTCCGTGCCGTTCCAGAACCGCTCGGACGCGGTCGATGGAAGCGATGTCGATGCCCAGTCCGAGGATCACGCGCCGATGCTAGCGCGAGTAGCGGATTTCAGCAGCTTCGGGTTGCTCAAGGTCACAGATTGCGTAGCGCGATGCCGCGCTCCAACGCGGCTCGCATGTCGCGCACGGCGCTGTCGAGCCCCCCGAAGACCGCATCGGCAACGATGGAATGCCCGATGTTCACCTCGGCGACGGGGCCAATCGCAGCGATATCGGTGACGTTGTGACGCGTGAGACCATGCCCTGCGGCGACCTCGAGGCCCCGGGCGCTGGCGCGCTGCGCCGCGCGGACGAGCAGGGCCAGTTGCTCGCGCCGGCCCTTCCCGGTCGCGTTGCAGTATTCGCCGGTGTGAAGCTCGATTTGCGCGGCGCCGAGGTCGTGCGAGGCTTCGACCTGTGCTTCGTCGGCAGCGATGAAGAGACTCAGCTTGATGCCCGCCTCGATCAGGCGGCGACATACGGGACCCACCGTGGAGGCGCCACGCACGACGTCGAGCCCCCCCTCGGTGGTCCGCTCTTCGCGCCGCTCGGGCACGAGCGTCACCGCGTCGGGCCGGACCTTCAAGGCAATCCGCAGCATCTCCTCGGTGGGCGCCATTTCCAGATTGAAGAAGGTGGTGATCCTCTCGCGAAGGCGCTCGACATCGGCGTCGTTGATGTGACGGCGATCCTCCCGTAGGTGCGCCGTGATGCCGTCGGCCCCGGCCCGCTCGCACACGGCAGCGGCGAAAACCGGATCCGGATACACGGTCCCCCGCGCGTTGCGCACCGTCGCCACGTGATCGACGTTGACATGCAGTCGGATGGTCATCGGCGAACGTTCCCGCCGCTCACGGCGCTTCTTCCTCGCCCTCTTTCGTCTCCCAAAGCGAGCCTTCGGTGGTCGGCGTGGGCAAGAGCTCGCCGTTGGGCCCATCGCGACGCACGACCATCGTTCTGCGCGACATCGTGTCGGGCGACTCGCGCGCGAAGACGGTGATGATGTTGACGCCGGGACGAAGCGAGACGTCCGCCTCGAGGCTCATCTTCCGCGGGTCGGGCCCGTTGCCGTTGTTTCGATAGAACACCTTGCGCGAACCCACGAAGATGTAGCTGTCGAGCAGGCGTGTCACATCGCTGGCCGTCGCGCCGATCTTGATGTGGCCTTCGCGCGTGGCGAGGGCCGCGGGCGCCACGTCGATCATGGGGGGAGCATGGCTGTAGAGATCGTCGAATCCCACGGCCTGCGCTGGGGTTCCCCCATCCGAAAAATCCTTGGCCAGTGCGAAGGCGAACCGGCTGCTCCCGAGGTCGATCTTCGCGAAGTCTCCCGCACGAGCAATGCGGTTCACGGCGGTGCCTGGGGCCAGCTTGCCGAACGAGCGGGAGCTGGGCTGCGGCTCATCGAAGAGCACCGCTCCCTGCGCTCCGGCGCGTACCGCGCCAGGCTGGGCGGCGAGCTGAGCGGCAGGCTCGACGGGAACTTTGATCTTTTCCGACGCTATCTCGCGCAGGTCTCGGTCGCTCACCGAAAGCTCGACCTTGACTTCGTTGTCCGGAAGCTGCTGCCCCACGTCGAAGGTGAAGGCGACCCGCTTCACGTCGCCGGGCATCATGTTCGACACGTCGAAGCGCCCGTCGCGCAGAAGAAGCCCGTCGCCGCTCAGGTTGCGCAGATTGGCTTGCGTCTCGTAGGAGCGGCCGCGCCCCACATTTTTCACGCTGAGATACATCGTGAAGGCCTCGCCGCGCTGCACGCGGCCATCACCGTTGCCGCCGCGATTATCGGCAATCTGATAGGCATAAGAGAACACCGGACGATCGAGGCCGCGAACGGTGGTCCGAATCTCCGCGTCGGCCGGAGAATGTCCCCCGGTTGCGTCGAACTTCACCTTGATCCCGTCGCTGCGAGTCACCGAATCTTTCGGAATGCGGCAAATGCGCGGCGCGTTGGAGACGAGCGGCGCCGAGGTGCCCGGCTTGCGCCCTTCGACCTCGCACCAACCGAGCGGTGCCGTTGCCGTCTTGGCTTGGCCGGGGTTGATCTTGCCGAAGATGAGCTCTTTGTTGTCGAGAAACGAGTTGTCGCTCTTGGTCGTGGCGCGGACGCGGAACGCCGGGGCCTTGCCGTTGTTCTTCACGGTGACCTTCAGCGTCATGGGTTCGCCGGCGCGGACGTCTGCATCGACCCGATCGGTCTCGACTTTGACCTCGAACTCCTTGGGGGCCGGCCCGGCATCGGTGTTGGTGGTGTCGGTCCAATCGACGGCGAGCTTCTGCAACTCGGCGCTGACTTTGTTCCACTCTTCGCGCGATATCTGCGCGATGAAGTCCTTGGCCGCGTGAACGGCATCCGGCCGCTTGGTAGCTGGCAGATGGGTCGCCAGCTCGCGGGCGAACTTGATGGGGAAATCGGGGGTGAACGTGTCCTCGGGATCGCCGCCCCTTTCCCGCATCGCTTGGCGATCGGTTTGCGATAGGTTGTAACGCACGAGCTCGAGCGGTTTACCGTCACGCGCGTG
>DASWDH010000223.1:0-4161 GCA_036395495.1 Polyangiaceae bacterium | reverse complement strand
CGCCTGAGCAGAGCCAGCCCGGCGAGGATGCCCGCCAAAACGAGAGCGAGAAGAAGCACGTTCGCGGGGTCGGGATTGCGCAGCGTGTCCCCCAGTCGATCGGCGAAAAGCGTGAAGCCGAGGATTCCCGGTAAAATGCCGATGACATTGGCCACCACATAGGAAGGAAAGCGAACCTGCAGAGCTCCTGCCAGAAGATTGATGAGCGAGAAATTCCCCACCGGAAGCAAACGGGCGGCGACGATGGCCATGAAGCTTCGCCGCCGAAGCTCGCCACGCAAGTAGCGCAGCCGCGGCGTGAGAAACCGCTCTACGAGAGGTCGCCCGAGCAATCGACCGAAGCCGTAGGTCATCGATGCCGATGCGAGCGTGCCGACGAAGGCATACAAGAAGCCGGGGACTGGATCGAAGACGAGCGTGGTTCCTGCGATGAGAAGGGTGATCGGAAAGAAGAGCAGCCCGCCCCCGAGATACGCAGCCGCCACGTAGAGAGGACTGAATGGGCTGTCGCGAAAAGCGTTCCCAAATTCCACCAGCCGTTCGACCGCCAGAAGCTCGCGCAGCGGCGTAATGCGCCAGATCGCCGAGACCACGGCCAGCCCGACCAGCACCGCCCCATAGCTGACGAGCGAGCGGTAGATCGGTAGACGCGACCGATGCGGAACGAATTGTTCGATGAGTTTGTCGGGCGCGATCGGTTGTTCGGGATCACAGACCGCGGTCTCCAGCGCGGCCAAGCTGACTGCCGGTTCAGGTTCCGGCTGAAGCGGCAGAAGCGTGCGGGGGTTTCCTCGCAACGATTCGATGGCGGCGATGAGCGAGCCGAGCTCGGCGACGCGGGCGTCGAAGAGCGACGGTTCAACGTCGAGATGCTCGGCAAGCAACCGCGTGCGAAGCCCGGCGATGGCCCGGGAGGTGGCGGCGGATGCAACATCGCCCTCCGCTTCGATGGCGAGATCGCATTCGGTGTCCAGGTTCATCGAGCGGTTGCTGAGGTTGGCCGACCCCACCTTGAGCAAGACATCGTCGACGACGAGGACCTTCGAATGAACGCCGAGACATTGCCCCTCGTGCAATCCAGGTATCGTTGGAAAGTACACGCGCAAGCGTCCATGGCGGTCGCGTGCGGAGAGACGCGCGAGCAATCGGGCGCGCAGCACACCCATCGAACTCTGCTCCAACCATCCCCCCTGGTCGCACGGCACGACCGCCACGATTTCCGGACCCTCGGCTTCGTCGAGCCGCTCGGCCAATGCCTGGCTCACGACACCCGAGGTCAGATATTGGTTTTCGATGTAGATCGTTCGACGGGCGCTGGCGATGGCTCGCAGGGTGAAGGTCTCGATCTCGTGAACTTCGGAATCGCCGTCGGTCCGCGGCGGCATCGTGCGGACGATGGCCACGTCCGTACTTTCGACGTCGGCGCCGACGCGTGCGGGCCACGGGTCGGCGGTGCTCGAGTCGATGCCAGACGGCGCCAGCGCTTCGCCCGTACACGCCTGCCACCGTGCGCGCACCAGTTCGCCGAGAGCAGTCGCCGTTTGACCATCCACGATGAGCTCCACATCGTGCATCGGGCGTGTGATCTTGCCATCCGCTCCGATGCGCCGCGGGTCGTCGGGGTCGTGTTCCGGCGTGTCCCAGCGGGCGAACGTGAGGTCGAGACCGCCGACGAACGCGACTCGATCGTCGATGACGACAATCTTCTGATGGTGAGACGCCCCGGGTGGGTGTTCCCCATCGAGAGCGAACTTCACGTGCCGGTGACCGCGCCAGTTGAACTTGAGACCCGGCAGGGCCTCGCGCTCGAACGCGTAAATGACCGAGAAATCCCAGGCCAAGACATAGACGCGCAGCGCGGGCTTACGGTCGCAAACGGCCTTGAGAAGTGCGAGCAGGGTAGGCGGAAAGCCATCGGCGGGCTTCGCCTCGGGCGTGAGCCGAACTTGGGTATCGATATCCCACCCTGTAATGAAGACGGAATGCTCGGCCTTGATCACCGCCTCGCGGAACGCGGCGAAGTAGGCTGCTCCGTCGACGAGAAATCCCACCCGGCTCGAGCGGGTCATCCGCCAACAGCTTTCCCCGGGTTTCGCGATCATGCTGACTGGACGAACGTAAATAGCGCAGCGCGAAAGACAACGCGCGGAGCGCGCTGCACACGCGATCTGGGCCTTTCGGTAGACGTCGATCTACCTAGGTTCCTGATTCCGAGGCCATCGGGGTTACTGCAGAGGAAGAAGACCCCGGCCCTCGTCGAGAAGCCGGGCGATCGCCCGCACCGCGTCGGCCTGCTGGACCGGGCCCTCGATTTCGACTTGCGCGTCGTATCGGTCGCTGGCGAATCGGAGTCCGCCCACGATCGCCGCATCGCCCAGGCGGCGAATCGCGAAGTGGTCGCGGCCGCGGTCTTCGACGCGATAGCGTTCGCCCCGGTAGTCGAACGTCCCGTCCGGGTTTCGCCGTGCAGCCCGCATCCACCATTCTTAGAGCAGGGTCGCCGAAGAAGCCCTGTGTCATTGGTCCTAGGCCCCGAACCAGGCAGCCGCGCCGGCCCTCTGCTCCTTAGGCCTTGAGGAACGGGAGCACGTCGCTCGCCATGTTGAAATAGCGCGACGAGGTGCCTTCGTAGTGCTTGGCGAACGGGGGGGTCCACGTCTCACGCGTGAGAAACGGATAGCCGTAGCCCTTGTGCCCCCAGCGCTCGAACTCCGGGCGGGGGACGCCCATGGAGAGCAGCACGTTGGCGAGCCACTGATTGTACAAGACGCCCAACCACGTCACGTTGCCAGCCATGGGATCGAACTTGGAATTGGGACCGTTCATCTTGCGATAATCGGCAAACAATCCCGTTTTGAAAAACCCGCCCGCGCTCCCCATCGTCACCACGGGAAGTGACACCGAATCGTGCGTGGCCATGCACGACTCTTGCGACCACACGAGCAGCGTGTTGTCGAGGTAGGTCACCCCCGGAGCTTCTTCGACATCGAGCTTGGTCGCCGCCTCGAGAAACACCGTCTCGAAAAAACGCTGGTAGGAATTCTTCAGGAGCTGTTGCTTGTCGGGATTCTGCCATTGGTGGGCGACGTCCTGATGCCAGTCACCTTGATAAGAAGCGAACTTTTCCGTACCGCCCACGCCGGCCACGGCGATACGGCTCGTGCCGCACGTGAAGGCAACGACCACGACGTCGATGAAGAGCTTCCAATAAGTGGCGGCATCCACCGGGTCGATTTTTGCGTGCAGGTTGGCGTCGTCGTTCGGCTTGGCGACGACGGTGCAGGTGCTCGTTGCGCCGAGTTTGCGCTCGAGCTCCGACAACCGATCCAGGTGGTCGTTCAGCCTTTGGCGATCGGAAGACGAGAGCCGCCGGTTGCCGTCGCGCAGCGCCTTGTAGCTTTCGAGCACCCGGTCGGCGATGGGAGGACGCGCCGCCTTGTTGGGATCGGGCGCGACGAAGATCGCGTCGAAGAGCTCGCGTGAGCTGTCGAGTCCGCGCACCGTCTGGATGCTCCCGGTCTTGTTGGTTGGGTCGGACCAGTTCCAGGACAGCGCACGAGCGGAGTTCATCAGCATGGCTCGCTGACGTATGCCCCTCACGTCCGAATAAAATGACGATGACCAGGCCATCAATTGGTCGATCGTGGGCCGCGGGTAATTTTGGACTTCCTTGCCATCTGCCCCATTGCCGTCGTTGCGCGCGTAATTGCCGAGGTGCAAGCCCGTGTTGTGGCCGATGTAAAATGGGACGTCGAGACCGCGCAGTACGTTCATCTTGCCGATCAACCTGTCGCTCAGCGTCGCCGCGTTCGCGCTCAAAATCGGGGAGAGGCTCGCGCGGCCGCCCTCTAGCTTGGCCTTGAGAGCTCCCGAGGCGACCTTATGATCGGCAAAGACGTCCAGCGTGTTCGTCAACAGGGAAGAGTCGGGAAACATGCTCGTTTCGAACGCGCCACCATGATCGGTCGCAAACCAGAAGAGCCGAGGTTTGCGCACGTAACTGGGGTCCCCGGCGCGGGCCGTTTTTTCGGCGAGCGAAGGCAGAAAAGGAAGGGCCAGCGTGAACCCGGCGGCTCCTCTCAAGACTTGGCGCCGCGTTACGTCGATCACACGTTTTGCCATGCCGTTCTCCGATTCCTAACGAAACGCCCTGCGCCGGAA
>DASWDH010000222.1:0-3261 GCA_036395495.1 Polyangiaceae bacterium | reverse complement strand
CCACGCCGAAACGCAATTCACCGGGGCTCTCTTGCAGAAGGTGCGCGAGTCGCAAGGAATCGAAATCGCCGACATCGCCGCCCGCACGAAAATCGCAATCACACATCTGCGGGCTATCGAGCAGGACGCGTTCCACGAGTTACCGGCGCTCGTCTATACACGGGGCTTCGTGCAGGAACTGGCCAAGTGTTTGCGGCTCGACCCTTCGCAGGTCGCCAGGACCTACCTCAAGCGCATGCGCGACACGCTTGCGCTTTCGGGTCGGAGCGCTCTTTGACTTGGTTTCGATCGCCGAGGACCGATCGCGACTTCTTCTTCTCGGCGTTTCTCGGGGTAGTGGCTTTGCTCCCCAGGCTTTACGTAGCGATCGCCTGGCCGCGGGAGCCCGTTTGGGACGGCCATTATTACGATTTCGGTGCTCGCCGCATCGCCGCCGGACTCGGCTATTCCGATGGAACGACGACCTGGCACCCTTGGTGCCATTGGCCGGTCGGATACAGCGGGGTGCTCGCTGCGGTGTACCGCGTTTTCGGGTCCGGAGCGCATGCGGCGACGACTTTCAACGCCGTCGCCGGTGCGCTGCTCGCCGTCTTCACGCATCGTCTGGCCCGCTACGAGCTTTCGCGCTGGCGCGCGCGGGCGGCCGGACTGCTCTGTGCGTTGTACCCGGGTCTCGTCGTCTACTCCGCCCTAGTCATGACCGAACCTTTCTCCGCGCTCGCCATCGTAGTCGCCGGATGGGCGTTCGTCCGCTACCGCGAGGATCGGCCAGCGCTTGGGGCAGTGTTGTTCGGTCTCGCGTTAGGGTTCGGTACCTTGATTCATCCAAGCTTCATCGCTTACGCCCCAGCGGTCGTCTTCTTGTTCGGTGAGACGGTGTGGAGTTCTCTTTCGCTGCCACTCGTCCGACAATCGATGATCGGCGCCGCGATTGCGACGGCCAGCGCATTCCTACCCGTCCTGCCCTGGACGCTTCGCAACTGCAGGGTGATGGACCGCTGCACGCTGGTCTCCACGAACGGTGGATGGAACCTCGCCATCGGTTCGTTTTCGCGCGCGACCGGTCGCTTCGAAACGTTGCGCTCGTCCGACGGGTGCGCGGTCGTCACCGGACAGGTCCAGCAGGATGCCTGTTGGCGCGACCTGGCGCTCGCGACCATCCGCAGCGATCCCCTGCGCTGGCTCGGCCTCGTTCCGAAGAAGCTCGCCTATACGTTCGATCACGAGTCCTTTCAGGTGGAGTACCTGCACGAAGCGGACCCCGACCGCTGGCCGGAAGAACGAAGGCGAAAAGGGCGCGGCTGGCTGACCGGCGCCCATCGCGCTCTGCTCACTGCGGCGGCTTTCGCGATCGTGCCTCGCCCCGCATCCCTGCGAAAAGGGGCCCGACCGGTCCTCGCGCTCGGCCTCGGCCTCATCGTGGGAGCGCTCGCCCTCGCCGCATGGCTCCTGGACAGCGAGCCGTTCTACCTCCTGGCCGTCGCCATCGCCGTTCTCGGCTGGGTGCGAAAAAAACCGGCCGCCGTGGGGCCGGTCATGCGCTGGGCCTTACTTTCGCTCTTGGGGACGCTCGTCACCCATGCAGTTTTTTTCGGAGAGGACCGTTACCACATCGTAGTCACTCCGATCTTGTGCATCTTGGCGGCGGGCCTCTGGCGCAAACATGCCGAAGAAACTCCCATCCTCCCACACCCGACTTGACGCCACCCATCGCGGGGTCAAGAGCTTGAGGTACGCTTGATGGGATTGATGGGTACGTCACCGATGCAGGAGGCCGCGACGCCGCAGAGCACGATCCCGGTGCCGCGCGCGGGTGGCAAAGAAGAGCTTCGCGCCAATCTCCTCAAGCCTTATTTGTTGCGCCTGCGTTCGGTCAAAGACGACGCCGCGGTGCGCGCACTCATGGCGGTCGCCGGCATTCCGCTCAGCGTCATCGACGATGAGACCGGGTGGATCTCGGTCGCGGCGGGACGTCGCGCGCTCGCCGCCATCGAGGACGCGCTCGGCGCCGGCGTTCTCACGCGGCGCGACACCTGGCTGACGCACCCTGAAAACCTCGGCACGTACGTACGCCTGCTGCGCACGGCGACGACGCCTCTCGATGCCTATCGCTACCTCGCACAAAATCCCGAACAGGCGTGCCGCATCGGATCGTACGAGATGACCGAAATTTCGTCGCTCTCGGTTCGCATGACCTACCGACTACGCGACGAGGGAGAGGATGCCCAGCGCCACCGCTTGTTCTGCGACGCGCGCGAGGGTGAGCTCTCGAGCCTGCCGCGCTTCTGGGGGCAGCCCGACGCCAGCGTCGAGCACGAGAGCTGTCTCGCGAAGGGCGATTCGAGCTGTAGCTACCTGGTCACCTGGAAGCCGTTCACTTCGCCGTGGAGCCCCTATTTGGCTGGCTGCACCGGGGCGATCGTCTCCGCGGGCTCGGTCGGCATGTCCGGTGGTCCGCTCGCCATCGGTATCGCCGCCGGCATCGGCGCGACGCTCGGCGGCGTGATCGGCGCTCTCTCCAATCGTCTCCACCGCGACCGCGCCGCCCGCACGCTCGACAAGCACCGCATCGCAGCGCTCGAGAGGGGGCTTTCCCTCCGCGGCGAGTCTTCCGCCGTCCCCGGCGACCTCGCGGGGACGGTGCTCGGTGGCAAATACCGAATCACCAGCAAGATCGGATCGGGGGGCATCGGCGTGGTTTACGCGGCCGAGCACATCGCGCTCGGATCTCAGGTAGCCATCAAAGTACTTCGCGGAGCAGCGGCCAAGGACGCGAGCGAGATCGCGCGTCTGCGGCGAGAAGCACAGGTACAGGTGTCGATCGAGCATCCCAACGTCGTCCGAACGCTCGACCTCGACCAAATGCCGGACGGCAGCATCTATGTCGTGATGGAACTCCTTCGCGGAATCAGCCTGGCCGACAAGCTGGCCCGAACGGGCATCGTCGCGCCGGGTTTCGCGATTCCCATCTTCATCCAGGTTTGTCGAGCCCTGCGCGCCGCTCACGAAAAAGGGATCATCCACCGCGACTTGAAGCCGGGCAATGTCTTCTTGTGCGACGATGGCGGGGCCAAGGTTCTCGACTTCGGCATGTCGAAGTTCGCCTCGGCCGAGAGCCTCACCCAGGAAGGCTACACGCTGGGAACGCCCGAATACATGGCTCCCGAGCAGTGCATCGGCGCCAGCGTCGAGCCGCGAACCGATCTCTACGCCTTCGGCGTGCTCATGTACGAAGCGCTCACCGGCGAGCTTCCGATCGTC
>DASWDH010000221.1:0-4841 GCA_036395495.1 Polyangiaceae bacterium | reverse complement strand
CCTGACCCGATTGGGTGACACCGTGGACGCGATCGCGACTTCGCGCGGCACGACGAAGTCCCGTTTGCTCGAGCTCAATGCCTTGCGTCCGGAAGAACTCGTGAGACCCGGTACCGTACTCGTGTTACCGGCGGCGGACGGCGCGAGACCCCTGCGCGAGGCGCTCAAACGCGAACTAGGGAAAGACGAAGAGAAACCCATCGTCCCCATCTTGGCCGATGTTCCCCAGCTTCCCGGACGAAAGCGCGTTTTTTACCGCGTGACGACGGGCGACACGGTGGCCGAAATCGCGGCGGCGTTCCGGGTGACGCCCGATGACTTGCGTCGCTGGAACTCGCTCGATCCTGCGGCCCGGATGCACGAAGGCATGACGCTCCTCATCTTGGCAGACGAGGCCACCGATCTTTCGAAGGTCGCCCACCTCACGGAAGCCGAGGTCCGATGCATCACGGTGGGGAGCGAAGAATTTTTCACCTACTTCGAAGGGCTTCGTGGGCGCAAGCGCACGACCGTCGTGGTGGGCGACGGAGATACATGGGAGAAGCTCGCCAAGCGCTACAATCTGACCCTCGGTCAGCTAGAGCGAATCAACCACCGATCCCGAACGGACAAGCTGACGGCGAAAGAAACGCTCATCGTCTACGCGCCGGCAGGCAAACCGGTGCCCTCCTCCAGCCACGTACTGAGTTCACCATCTCTCGCTCCGCTCGGAACCGTGGCCGCGCCCAATCCAGAGGATCTGCCTGCTGCTCCCGACGGGGCAGCGGGAGGGGATCCGTCGATCCCGACGCGCGCCGAGCCCCCCAGCATTCAGTAACTCGCGCAGACTGGGGACTTCGGCCGTGAGCCGTGGTGGGTGGGTGCCGGTCATGTTAAGGTCCCGCTGACATCGTTAGGAGGTGCGCATGACGTCGTTTCGGCGCATGGGGGTCGTCGCGGTCTTCGGCCTTTGCCCGATCGCAGCCTGCAGCTCCGACGAATCCACGCCCGCGTCTTATCCTGTCGACGCAGCGTCCGATCGCGGCACCGCGCCGGTTACCGACGCTGCCGAAGGTGGGGGGCCGCTGCCGGTGGAGGGCGTACCGGCGAGCGAAACGCTGCACGCGAGCGTGTTGTCGGCTCCCATCGACATCGTTCGCGATGAGTGGGGTATTCCGCACATCTATGGCGCCACGCTCGCCGACGTGAGCTTCGGGCAGGGCTACATCGTCGCGCGCGATCGTTTTGCGCAGATGGAGCTCGCGCGCCACCAAGCCGCGGGGACCATTGCCGAGTTGGCAGGTGCTCTCTCGCCCGCCACCGTGGATGGCGACATACGGATTCGGGCCCACCATCTGCAGAAGACGGCTTCCGACGGACTCGAAGCACTCAAGGCATCGACCGACCCGCGCGATCGAGCGATGGTCTCGGCGCTCGCGTCGTTCACCGCCGGTGTCAACATGTATCTCGAAGAGCTGCGCACCGGCCGGCGAAGCGTTCCCGAGGACCTGGTGACGTTTCTTGGCTTGTCCCAGGCGGCGCCGTGGACCGAACTCGACTCGCTGGCTCTGGGCGAGCTGCAAGCATTCAACCTGGCATTCGATGCCGATTCGGACATCACCGCGACGTTGGTCGAAGAAAAAGCAGCGGTGGTGTTCGATCGAGCGAGCGATCCGGTGCTTCTCGCCCGCAAAGGATTGGCGGCCGATCTGCAGATTCTGGCGCCGCTCGATCCCACGTACACCCTTCGCGGGTGGACCGGCATGAACGGGGATACTTCGACGGCGTCCGTCGGCAGACCTTCGGCGGACGGTCATGCGCTCGCGCTGCTCGAAGCCGATCGCGCTTCGGTGATCGACCTCGGCAACGACCGTTGGCTTCATCCCTCGCTGGGATCGAACAACTGGATCGTCGGTCCCAAGTTGTCGGCGAGCGGGCACTCGCTCGTCGCCAACGATACGCATTTGAGCCTCGGCAATCCATCGACCTTCTACATGGTGCATCTCTCGGCGCGCTCGGGGGCCATTCCGATCAACGTGATGGGCGTCGCTTTCCCCGGCATACCGGGGGTCATCTTGGGGATGAACGACCACATCGCCTGGGGCGCCACCGTCAACAACATCGACGTCACCGACGTGTACCGCGAGACCATCGTGACGTGCGACGACGGCTCGAGCCCATGCGTGGAGTTTCGTGGCGCGAAAGTGAAGCTCGTGCCCCGCGTCGAAAGCTTCAACGTGGGCGGCTTGGGAACGACCGGCAAAACGGTCACCGTGACTCTTTACGACGTACCCCACCACGGTCCGATCATTCCTCGCGCCACCAAGACCCACGACGGGGTCGAGCCCCTGGCATCGACCGAGCTTTCGATCCGCTACACCGGCCACCAGTTCGCGCAGCTCGCGCGAGCGCAGATCGGTCTCGACACCGCCAGCAACATGAAAGAGGCGGTGGCCGCGCTCGACCGCGACTTCAAGTACGGTGGCCAGAACTGGGTGATCGGCGATGATCATGGAAACTTCGGCTGGACCGAGGTGATCCGCGTTCCTCGACGAGCGGCGGGCCATGCTCCGTGGAAGGTTCTGCCCGGCGATGGTTCGGCCGAATGGGCAGGTGAGCTGCACCCCAAGTATATTCCTCACGCTTACAATCCGGCGCAGGGATTCATCGCCACGGCCAACAACGACCCCATCGGCGTGACCGACGATGGCGACCCCTTTTTCGGCGAGCCCGTCGTGGACGGCGCTCCGCTCTACCTAGGCGCGCAATACGATCCTGGCACGAGAATCGGAAGGATCGTCAAGCGCATCACCGCGATGACCGCCACAGGCAACAAGCTGTCGCTGGACGACCTTCAATCGATTCAGGCGGACGCGGTGACCGAATGGGGTCAAGCCTTTTTGCCGACGCTGCTGGACGCCGCCAACGCTCTCTCCCAAGAGGTGGCATCGCCCGGCAGCCATCCCGAGCTCGCGACGGTGGTCCCCCTGGCGACGGCCGACGTGAAGCGCGTTCTCCCGCAGCTTCTTCCGATGTTGAACGGCTGGACGTTCGATACACCCTCGGGGGCTCCGGAAGACAATCCCACACCCGAGCAAGTTCGCGACTCGCAAGCGACGGTCGTCACCGCCTCGTGGATTGCGCATTACTACAATGCTGCGCTGGGTGACGAGATCGGCAAATTGGGCGTGGATCCCGGGTCCACGTACGGACTGAAGCTTCTGGCGCGCGCCTCGGCGCATCCGGAGCTCTTGAGAACCGGCATCGACTCCACCACACATGACCCGGTTATTTTCGACGACCTGACCACGCCTGCCGTGGAGGGAAAGCGCCAGATCGCAACGAGCGCACTCCTCGCGACGATCGGCGACCTGGTCGTGCAAGTCGGCGCCGATCCAGCGGCATGGCGATGGGGTCAGCTGCACACGCTCACGTTGAAGTTCAGTGTGTCGCTGCTCGAATCACTGCAGCTTCCACGTCAAAACGACGCCATGTACCCGCACGGTTTTCCCCGTCATGGATACTTCGGCACCGTCGACGTGGCGGGCCGCGGTCCTTCGACGACGGATTTTACGTATTCGTCGGGGCCGGCCATACGTTTCGTGTGCGAGCTCGACCCGGTGAATGGGCCGCGCGCACGAAACGCTCTCCCGGGCGGCGAGGTTTTCGATCCGACGTCCCCTCACTATCGCGACCAGATCGAGCTCTGGCGCAAGAACAAGACCTTCGATCTAGCCTTCCGCGCAGCCGACGTGGTGGCCAGCGCGAACAAGGAATACGCCGCCAACAAGCTGGGACGAATTCGTTTCGAGCCCTGAGCTCTCATCCGACCCGCAACGCGGTCGTCAGATGCAGTCCGGCTTTACGCGCTTTACTCCGCCTGGGTCCACGTAGAACGGCGAAGCGCAACCGGCTCCGGTGTCCTCCGGCTTCACGCACGACGGCAAGATCTTTCGGACCCCCCGAGGATCGATCGCCACCGGCGGCTCGCACGCGTCGCCAGCCGATTCGCATCCTGGCTTGATGCGCCGGATGCCGTCAGCGGCCATCGTGTACGGATTCCGGCAGCGCGGGTCGACGATCGAAGGTGATTGCACGGGAGGCGCCTCGGCTTTGGCGGGGGCGACCGCCTGTTTTTCGCAGGCGATCAAGCGCTGCTCGAGCTCGTCGAGTGCGCGGCGTGTGAGCTCGGCATCGAGGTGCATGCGTCGTTGGAGCGCCTCGTGCTCGAGCTCCATGATGCGCACACGTTCCTCCAACTCTCGAACTTGGCGCTGCAAGTTGGGCGTGGGCGCGCTCTGTGCCCACGCGCTCGAGGAGCCGACGGTGGTGGTGAGCGAAGCCACTGCCAAATAAAACACTGCCCCAAGGAGTGCGGTCGGCAGCCCGACCATCCAACGTCGCGAACGACGTACAAAAGCCTGCATGCCGTTGAGGATAGCGCGTGGCGCACCGGCCCTTGGTCAGATCAAGAATTCGTCGTCGGCTAAGTGCGTTTACTGATCATAGGTTCAGTTATAGAGTCGAGCCGTTGCATGCGCGTCGGCGAACTACGTGGCTGGTCCCAAGCGGTTGAGCGCGCGCGATCGCTCTGGCCAGAGATCCCAATGTGGGCATTCGATTGGGCCGCGCAAGAAAAGGCCGCCGTTCGGACGTACGAGGAAGCCGAATGGTTCTCGGTGCATCCGATCGTCGCCGCGGAGCACGCAGTGCGCGCGGCCGCCGCGCGTGGGCACCCGCTCAAGTGGCATCAGCGGTGACCGCCGCTAGTGGCGTGTTTCCCTATGAGATGATGGGGTAGAGCTTGACCTGGTCGTTGACATTGACGGCGACGGAGCCCCACCCCCGCGGCGCCTCCGGCG
>DASWDH010000220.1:0-6303 GCA_036395495.1 Polyangiaceae bacterium | reverse complement strand
GTCGGCCAGGTAAGTTACGGCGAGGCCGTCGGAGTTGGGCATCAGACCGGAACGGCCGTCAGGCCTCGCCTCCCGAGCCTCGCCGACTAGCCAGTTCCGCCTGTCCGGTCAGTACTTGAGTGGCCCTATGGCTACTCCGATGAAACGATCTGGTAGCGAGGATCTGGCGCAGCAATGATAGGATGGGTCACGAACCTGTATTTGAAAGGTAAAGAAATCGTATTGGACTACGCAGCCCGCAGGCGCCGCGGAAGGGGCCGTACGGCGCGGCCTTGCTTCAGATCGAGCCGCACGGGCAGAACGATCATCGGAACGCCGACGTGCTGGAGCCTTCGCTGAATGATGAACGCCGTCTCGTTGTGCAGCGTGCGATTCCAGAAGGTATCGTTTTCGAAAATGAGTTGGCCTGCCACGAAGAGCGCCTCGGGATACTTCTGAAAGAGGCCTGCGCCGAGCTTCTCGGCCTCCACGGCTACTTCAGTCCCGATTGCGTAGGTGCTCGCCGAAGCCAGACCCAAGGCACGCCCGAAAGATTCGTAGCGTCTGAGGTGCTCCTCGGTACGCTTCGTCAACTCGCCCATCTGATCCGAACCCTTGAACACGTCCGAATCCACGACGGCGATGCTCACGAACACGACGCCTTTGAAGTGGCGGGGGAACATGCGTAAGAGTGTCAGAAGCGCGTGCCGGCCGAGACCGCTGTAGCCGCCCACGAATAAAATGGCCACTGGGTGATCGGGCGGTGGTTCGCCGCGCGCGGGCGCCGCCTGAAGTGGGCCACCAGGCAGGGCATTGTACTCGTTGAAGGCGGCTGCTTCGATCGAGCCCGGCATCTCGTCAGGCGACGGGAGATCGAGATCGAGTTGCCGAAGGGCTTTGAGCACGAGATTGTAGTGCCGCTTGATGAGAAAGCAGAGCCCGAGAACGCAGCCCGTGATCACGAGCGTGATCCAGCCTCCCTCAGCGAACTTTTCGATGACGGTCACCGTCAAGATGGTAAGGCACAGCGTCAGGCCCGTGAGGTGTACGGGCAGATGCCGCTTCCATTCGCGTGCATGCTCCTTGCGGTGGGTGATCCAGAACCTGGACATCCCGAATTCCGAGAGCGAGAACGTCAAGAATACATTGATGGAGTACATGACGACCAGCCGGCCGACGTCGCCCCGCGTGTAGAAAAGCGCCGCCAGCGCAGCGCCCCCCATGAGCATGACGCCATTGCGCATCGAAAGGCGCTCCGAGAGGGCGGAGAACCGATGCGGCAACCAGGAATCGATGGCCATGTTCGCCATGACGCGCGGCCCGTCGACGAACCCGGCCTGCGCGGCGACCACGAGGAGTGCCCCTTCACTGAGGAGCGAAAGAACGACGAAAGCGTGGCCAACGTGAACACCCCCCAGCGACCATCCGCCGGCGAAGCGCTCGAAAAGCACGGCGTTCATCGTCTTGTTGTCTTCCGGCGTGGCGTGGACCAGCAGGTAGCAGACGAGAATGCCCGACGCGGTGATGGCCAGAGAGGCCGCCATCAAGATCATCGTTCGCTTGGCGGTCTGGACGCGCGGCTCGCGCATGATGCCGACGCCGTTCGACACCGCCTCGATCCCCGTGTAAGTGCCGCCGCCCAGCGAATAGGCCCGCACGAAGAGCTTCAACACTCCGAACAGGCCGAGCGCGGTGATGCTCTGGCCGATGCCCGCCCGCACCTCGGCACTGACCGCAGGGATCTCCGGCGCGTGACTACCGATGACCCCGATGAGCATGATGGCGTGCGTGACGATGAACGTCATGAAGACCGGCAAGAGCACCGTGATCGACTCTTTGACACCCCGGATGTTCATCAAGCTGAGCACACCGATGGCCAGGACTTCGGCAGGAAACTTCCACCCCGCCAAGCCAATCGGCAGAAAGCTGAAGATCGCGTCGCCCCCCGATGCGATGGAGATCGTGATGGTGAGTACATAGTCGACGAGCAGGGCCGCTCCCGAAAGAACGCCCCATTTTTTGCCGAGGAGCAGGCTGGCCACCACGTAGCCGCCGCCGCCCGTCGGAAAGTGCTCGACGATGCGCGAATAGGCGTAGCTGATGATGAACACAGTCGCGCACATGGCCATCGCAAGGATCATCGCGAGGCCCTTGTGCTCGCCGAGCTGGCGGAACGCCTCTTCGGGGCCGTACGCGCTCGACGACAGACCGTCGGCGCCGAGACCGACCCACGCCAGCAGCGCCACGAGTGAGAGCTGGTGATACGCGTGGGGATCGGCGGGGTCCTTCGGCGCGCCGAAGACCAGCCTGCGCAACTTCTCGAACATGGTGTCCTTTCCTGGCGTCTACGAAGTTAGCTGGCGGGCTCGGGCTGGAAAGGTGCCCTGGAGCGGCGCCGCGCGACGATCACGCACGCTGCTCGTTCGCCCCGGAGAGATGGGTCCTCCGTTGGCCTTGCTGTGGCCATTCGACGCGTCCTCGTAGTTACCAGATAGACGCGGTAGCCATCAACATATTTTCTTTATACGTAATGCGAATAAAGGAAACATATTTGAAGGATAAAGAAACTATATTTGCTAATCCGTTCGAAGCCGATAGCCGACACCGGGCTCGGTGATGAGGTAGCGCGGGTGGGAAGGGTCCGCCTCGAGTTTGTGGCGCAGCTGTCCCATGAAGACACGCAGGTAGTGGGTCTCCGTCGTGTTGGGGCCCCACACTTCGCGCAAGAGTTGGCGATGGGTCACCACCTTGCCGGCGTTCTGCACCAAGAAGACGAGGAGTTTGTAGGCAATGGGAGTCAGGTGAACCTCGCTGTCGTCCACGAAGACTTGGCGCTTGGCGAGGTCGACGCGCAACTCGCCGACCGAGAACACGGCGTCGTCTTCCTTGGAACCGAGGTGGGCCACGTGCCTTTGCGCCACACGCAGCCGTGCGAGCAGCTCTTCGACGCCAAACGGTTTGGTGAGATAGTCGTCCGCCCCCGCGTCGAGCGCGTCGACCTTGTCCCGCTCGCTACCTCGCGCCGATAGAACGATGATCGGCACGCGACTCCAGCCGCGGATCCGACGGACCACTTCGATGCCATCGACGTCCGGCAGGCCGAGGTCGAGGACAATCACGTCGGGGCTCCGCGTTGCTGCTTGCACCGTTCCTTCCGCGCCGGTGTCGGCTTCGATGAGGCGATAGCCATTGGCGGTCAACGACACGCGCAGGAAGTGTCGCATCTGGCGTTCGTCTTCGATCACGAGAATCAGCGGCCCGTCCATCACGCCGGCTCCTTCGCTCCCGGAGACGTCGAGTCGGCGTCCAGCACGACCGCCGGCGGCTCCCCCTCGATCGGCAGCGTCAAGACGAACGCGGATCCGCCGCCCTCACGGTTTCTGGCGATGAGACGGCCTCCGTGGGCGACGGCAATCGCCCGTGCGATCGCGAGCCCGAGACCGGCGCCGATGGGACCCCCTTCGCTCTGACCGCGGTAGAACTTTTCGAAGATGCGCTCTTCGTCGCCCAAAGCAATGCCAGGTCCCCTGTCAGCCACCTCGACGACGAGCCATCCGTCTTCGACCGCCGCGCGAATCTCGATGGGAGACCCCATGCGGGTGTGCTTGGCCGCGTTCTCGAGAACGTTCACGAGCGCCTGCTCGACGAGCACGTCGTCGACCGGGGCGAACAGGTCCGGCGGTGCCGTGACCCGCAGGTTGCGTCCTTTCAGACGTTGCTCCGTTCGGTTCAAGGCCACCCCGATGATCTCTTCGATGGGATACCATTCTTTCTTGACCGTCAGGGTGCCCGATTCGAGACGCGTCATGTCGAGCAGGTTGCCGATGAGGCGATTCAATCGATCTCCCTCGTCGTAAATGCTTTGCATCAAGCTCCGGTTTTCGTCCTTCGGCAATTCGTGCGTTTCGTTGAGCAATGTCGACGCGGCGCCGGTGATGATCGCGAGCGGCGTCCGTAGGTCGTGCGACACCGACGACAAGAGGGCGTTGCGCAAGCGCTCGGTGTCGGCTTGGATACGCTGGTGCTCGGCTTCCTCGCCGAGCTCCGCTCGTTCCATCGCCGCCGCCATCTGGCTGGCGAACATGTCGAGGAAGTAACGCTGGTCGGAGTTCTCGAAACGATGGCGATCGTCGGGAAAGACGCCCATCACGCCGACCGAGCCGCGCGAGGCGATGAGCGGCAGGTAGAGTCCCTGACTCCCGGGGAACGTCGCAGTCGAGAGCCCCGCTTGAAGACGGGATCGCCAGGCCGCGTGCGCCACGCCGAGCTCGGCACGTAGCGTCGCTTCGAGCCCGGCGCTTTGGTAGAGCGGTGTCAAGTTGTCGCCGGGACGCGGCACGAAGACGACCATACGACTTCCGAAGACCTGGGCCACGTGCTGCGCGGCGGCCAACAAGATGGCATGGGCACTCTGGGCGCGGGCCAGATCGCGGCTCAAGTGGTAAAGCACGGCCGTGCGCTGCTCTCGTTCGCCTGCAGCTTCGGCGTGGTCTCGCACGGTACGTGTGAGACTGCTGATCACGAAGGCTACGAGCAGCATCACCGCGAAGGTGATGACGTGACGCAGATCGGCCACCGTGAACGTGTAATATGGCGGAATGAAGAAGAAGTCGTAAACGAGAACGGAGAGCACCGCCGCGAACAGCGACGGCCGATGGCCGAGCCGGAGCGAGACGATCACGATGCCGAGCAAAAACACCATGACCACGTCGGCCAGCTGCGAGCGGCCAAACACAGCCCCCGAAAACGCCGCCGCGACGGCGACGATTCCGGCCGCTGCGACATAGGAAATCCAGCGCGCCCTACGCAAGACTGGCTCCCAACTTCCCGCCACAGAATCGCAGACACGGCGCGGACGCCGGCCCCGGCGTAAACTGGACGTCACCCTTCCCATGACGACATCCGACAAGACTCCGACGCTGCACGCGCTCGTCATCGACGACGAGAAGAACATCCGCTCGACGCTCACGGTCTGCCTCGAGGGCATCGGCTGCGACGTCGTCGCCGTTGGGTCGGGGCAAGCGGCGCTCGCGGCGCTCGGGCGAAGGCACTTCGACTTTGCCTTTCTCGATCTGCGGCTCGACAAGGAGAGCGGTCTCGATCTCATCCCCGAGCTTCTGGCGCTGAGCCCCAATCTTGACATCGTCATCATCACCGCCTACGCGACGTTCGATACCGCAGTGGAAGCGATTCGGCGCGGCGCCGGCGATTATCTCCCGAAACCGTTTTCGCCGGCGCAAGTGCGACACGTGGTCGATCAAGCCGTCGAGAGGCGTGCGCTCACCTGGCGAGTCACCGATCTCGAAAGTCGCCTGGCCGACGAAGCTCCGGAGGTGGATCTGTTTTCCGACTCGGTCGCCGTTCGAACGATTCTCGAGTCCCTTTCGCGGGTGGCCGAGTCGGACGCGACCGTTCTCTTTCGAGGCGAGAGCGGCACCGGCAAGGGGGTTTTTGCCCACGCATTGCACCGGCAGAGTCCGCGCAAGCGTCGCCCCTTCGTCACCGTGAACTGCCCGACATTGTCCGAGGAGCTTCTGGCAAGCGAGCTTTTCGGCCACGTCAAAGGGGCGTTCACCGGCGCCGTGCGCGACCAGATCGGGCGCGTCGAAGCGGCCGACGGCGGGACGCTCTTCCTCGACGAGATCGCCGAGCTGTCGCCCAGCTTGCAGGCCAAGCTCCTGCGTTTCTTGCAAGAAAAGCAGTTCGAGCGCCTCGGGGACAATCAAACGCGTGCGGCCGACGTGCGCGTCGTGGCGGCCACGAATCGCAACCTCGAAGACGACGTGACCAAGGGGCGCTTTCGCGAAGACCTGCTCTATCGTCTCAACGTGGTGGAAATCGTCGTACCGCCGCTTCGTGAGCGGCAGGGTGACATCCTGCGGCTCGCTCATCGGTTTCTCTCGTTTTTTGCCGCCAAGTCCAAAAGGCTGCCCCTCACCTTGTCGCCGGTCGCCGAGCACGCCCTTCTCGGTTACTCGTGGCCGGGCAACGTGCGCGAGCTCCGCAACGTGATCGAGCGCGTCGCCATCTTGTGGCCGGCCCAACTCGTCGAACCCGCGGCGTTTCCCGAACGCATCCGCGCGACCTTGCCGCGTGCCCACGCGATCGACCTCGGTGGCGATTGTTCGCTCGAGCAGGTCGAGCGCGAGCACATCGAACGGGTGTTGGCTAGAACGGCCACCGCCGAAGAGGCCGCCAAAACTCTGGGCATCGATGCATCGACGCTCTGGCGCAAGCGGCGCAAATTCGAACATTCGTCGTAGCATTCAAGCGGCTGCTTCCTCGGCCGCCGGCAGCCGAAACCAGAAGCGCGCTCCTTTTCCC
>DASWDH010000219.1:0-5393 GCA_036395495.1 Polyangiaceae bacterium | reverse complement strand
CGGGTTGAACCTGGACGCGACGCTTGCACCGAATCAGGCGGAAGCCATCTGCCGCGCCGTCCGCGCGCGCGACGCGCGCCTGTGGACAAAGGAATGTCTGGAAAGATTGGAAAACACGATCCGCCAGACAGGCACCAGCTTCACCCCCCGCGACGACGCCGAAGCGCGCATCACCTGTGCGTCGCAGGACTATTACGTCTATCACTGCTCGGACCGCCAAGCTTGGGTCGCTGCGGCCGGGCAGTGCGTCTCGCCTTACGTCCCCTCCTGCGTCGGCGTTACCGTCCGCGCGGTCGATGCCTGCCTGGCCGACCGCGAAGCGCAGCTTTCGAACGTTCCACCCTGCCAGACGATGACCATGGCCGGTCAGAGCACTCCGGTTTATCCGCTTCCATCGTGCGTGGCTGTCTTCGCTGCCTGCCCCGATCTGTTGCAGTGGCAATAAGAGAGCTGCCGTACGTTCCGCATAGAGCATGCCAATAGCCGCTACCGATTCTCGGTTGCCGTTGACCGATTCGTCCTTGTCGCGCAGCCGCCCATGATTAACCTACGGTGGCCCTCCAAGTTGGGTGGGGCCACCATGAACCAGAGCGGACTTTTCGAGTTCCTGAACCACTGGTGGAACCTGCCCTACCTCGTCATGTTGGGGCTTGTCGCCGCTTTCTTCGTTCTACAGATAGTCGGGATGTTGGGTGGAGGCGACAACGACGCCGAAGTTGCGCACGGGGACGCCGCGCCCGATTTCGATCACGATGCCGATCTCGACGGTCCCGACCACGACATCGATCACGACGCCGATGTCGACCACGATGCCGAGGCGGCAGGCACCGGCGTCGGCTGGACCTCGGCCCTTTCGTTCTTCGGCGTAGGCCGCGTGCCCATCATGGTGGTGTGGGTCACGTTTTTCATATTCGCCGGCTTCACGGGAATCTTCGTGAACAGTACGCTCTTCGTGAACCACCAGGGGGTTTTCCCGGTCTGGGGGCTCGCCGCGTCGGCGGGCGCCTCCCTCCTTCTCGGTCTCGTCGCCGTCCGCATGTTTTCGAGCATGGCGGCGCGGTTGGTCGACGTGGGCGGACGGGGATCCACTAGAAAACACGAGCTATCCGGCAAGAGCGGCGTCGTCGCCAGCCTCGAGCTCGACCAACGATTTGGCGAAGTGCGCGTGCGCGACGCGCGAGGCAACGAGTTGCTCTTGCACGGGCGCCTGCATCCCGATGAACCGGCTCTCAAGCGTGGCGAAAAGGTGGTGCTCGTCGATTACGACCCCCAGCGCGAGCTGTTTTGGGTCACCCGCAGCCCCGAAGAGGAAGAAAGACAACGTCCATGAAAGATATCGGAAGTGCAGTTCAAGGAATCGAAGCCTGGCAAGTGGCGGTCGCCCTCGTCGCAACGATCGTCGTGTTTCTGCTGGTCTTCGTGAGCGCGATGGCGCGGTTCCTCAAACGGCCTTCGCCGTCGGAAGCGATCATCCGCATCGGGCGCGCGACGACCGATGTCTTCATCGGCCGTGCATGCTGGATCGTGCCGGTGCTGCATCGCGCGGCCACGATGTCGCTGTCCACCATCGGGCTCACGATACGGCGCGCCAGTCACGACGCTCTCGTGACCAAAGACTACATCTCCACCAACTTGTCCGCGGAGTTCTACATTCGCGTCGAACCGAACGAGGACGACGTGAAGAAGGCGGCGCGCACGATCGGCATCGACGAGGGCCACGCGTCGTCGGAGGCCATCCGCACCAAATCACAGCAGCTCCTCGAGCCGAAGCTGGTCGGTGCTCTGCGCGCCGTCGCCGCGCAGTCGGACTTCATTGCGCTGCACATCAACCGCGAACACTTCGCTCAGGAGGTTTCCACGGCGCTGCGCGAAGATCTCGGTCGCAACGGCTTCACGCTCGAATCGGTGACCATCACCGAGCTGAATCAGACGCCCCTTTCGGAAATGAGGGTCGACGACATCTTCGGGGCTTCCGGCCGCGAGACGGTGACCAACACGGTCATTCAGAAGAACATCGCCGTGAAACGCAAGGTGCAGGAAGAGGCGGAACGGACGGCCGAGATCCAGCGCGAGCAAGAGATCAACGTGGCGATGCAAAATCGCCTCATGCGCGAGGGCAAGGCGCGCGAAGAAGAGGCGGCTGCCAAGGCCGAGCTGTCCCAGAGCGAGGCCGTCGAAACGCGCGATCTGCAGCGCCAGGCGAACATCGCCGTCGAGCTGGCGAAAAAAGAGAGGCTCGAGCAAGCCGCGGGCATCGAGAAGCAGAAGATCGTCGAGGCCGCGGTCGTCGACAAGGAACGGACGATCGAGGCCGCGCTGGTCGACAAGCAGATCACCTTGACGCTGAAAGCGAAGGAGTCCGCCGAGGCGGACGCCCAAAAGGCGGCGGCGCTCGCGTTGCGCGAAAAGGCGGATCAAGAAGTCATCACCGTGCAGCAGGTCGCCGAAGCCGAGCGGCAGAAGCGAGTGGCCGTGGTTGCCGCACAAAAAGAAGCCGAACAGGAGAAGATCGCGGCCGACGTCGCAGCTTACAAGAAGAGAATCGAGGCCGAGGCGTTGGCGACCGCCCAACGCGCCGCTGCCGAAGGCAGCTCCGATGCCGTCAAGATCAAGTCGAAGGCCGACGCCGACGCCGCCGAGCTACAAGCCATCTCGATCACCCGGCTGGCCGAAGCACATCGCGAAGCTGGCCTCAAAGAGGCGGAGGTGCAGCGCGAGAAGGCGGCCGCGCTCAACTCCAAGTCGCCTCAGATCATCTTGCAAGAAACAGCGCTCGCGCTCATTCAAAATGCTCCGCAGATCATCCGCGAGATGGTGAAACCTGCCGAAAAGATCACCGAGATGAAGATTCTCCAGCTGGGCGGTCTGCAGGGGGCGAGCGGTCCGTCGGCCAACGGCGAATTCGGCATGGGTCCCGTGCTCGGCAATGCGTTGGGGCCCCTTGCCAAGACCCTTCTCGACACGTCGGCGATGATGCCGATCGTCAAGGAGCTCATGAAGTTCGCCGACGCCAAAACACTCTCCGCCGTCCTTCCCGATCTGACGAGCTCCAACGGTGAAGCGGCAGGCGCGCATGGTGCCAAGGGGCCACACGTGGCCGGCACCGTCCTTCCCAAGCCATAGCCAGCGATGAACGTCTCCGTACAAAAGGCAGCTCCGAGTCGAGAACCGACTCCCATGGAGAACCTGTGTGCGCTCGTCGGCGCGGGTGCCATCGCCTTCTATTGGGCCGAAAAGGACCACAATCCCGAAGTGCGCAGTTACTGGGATGCGGTGCATTACATCGCGACGTGCCTTTCGGTCGGCTATGCAAAGATTTTTCCCGTTACGCCGATGGGTAAAGCGATCGGCGCGGCGGTCATGATGGTCGGTCCCGCTCTCTCGGCGGGAGCGCTCGGCGGAGCCAAGGAAACCCCAGCCCTCCCGGGGCCTTCCGATCCCGTCGTCGTCGGCCGACTCGACGAAATTCTGGTCGAACTACGCAAGCTCAACGCCGCGCGGGAGAGTTGATTGCGAAGCCGGGATTTCCGACAGCCGAAGTGTTAGATCGGCTCTCATGCTTGCGACCCAGTTACGGCAAAAGGACGGCGTCTTTTACTTCGCGTCGTACCCCAGCGAGGACCTGCTCGACAAGGTGCGCTTCATCAGTCGCTTCCAAGGTGAAGGGGAGCGGATCGCCGCCGAGGAGGTAGCCGAGAACGACGAAGTCGGCCGCTTCATCGCCAAAATCGAGCAGACCGACCAGGCATTCCAGAGGCAGCTCTCGAAGGCAAAGGTCGCGGCGATCAAGAACTTCTACGAGATGGCAGTGAGCCAGCCGCCCATCCCGGGTACGGTTCTGCTCTTCACCGCGGAGCGCTTGCGCTTCGAACCGGTGCGCGGCTTCGAGAACGTAGGGCATCTCGAGGAACCGCGTGGAAAGTACCTCATCATCGACGGGCAACACCGACTGGCGGCGCTGCATTTCTATCGCAACGAGCGTCCCGACGACGCGAAAACGATGCACGTCCCCTGCGTCATTTTCGACGGCAAGAGCGAAGACTTCGCCACCGAAATGTTCGTCATCATCAACTCCACCCCCACTCGCATCAACAAGAGTCATCTCGTCGACCTCTACGAGCGCGTTTCGTGGGCATCGCCCGATCGCAAGTTCGCCGCGCGGGTCGTGGAACGACTCTATAGCGAAAGCGACAGCCCGCTTCGCTACAAGATCAATCGGCTGGGCGGGCGCAGCAAGCAAGAGAAGTGGATCTTGCAGGCCGAGCTCTTCAACGAGATCTTCCGATGGGTTTCTCCGGATTGGAAGGCGATCCACAAGCGCGGCAGCCCCGCTCGCGAGGTGCAGCGGTTCTACGAGGTGGTGCGCGACTTCTTGCGGGTGGCGGAAAAGGCGTGGGACACGGCCTGGGGCAATGCCGGCTACATGGTCACGCGGCCGGTGACGATCAAGGCGATGCTGCGCGTCTGCGCGGATCTCGCGCGCGAGGACGCCGACCCGGCCGACGGCCGCGTGAAACGTTGGGAAAAGCGGCTCGCACCGTGGAGCGACCTCACCAAAATGTTTCGGTCCGACGGATTCTACGAGCGGTTTCCTGCCAAGGGTCAGATCGAGCGCGTGGGGCGCATCCACCGCGAGCTCGCGCGCGCGGCAGGTGTGGAGGTTCGCAGGCGCGCAGGCGACGAGTCATGAATCGCCTCAACGAAATGGGATGGTCGGGCTCGTGCAGCTCACCTGAAGCCCGTTCACCACGATGTTAATGCAATCGTGCGGCCAGACGGCATAACCGCCGACCGCCTCGCGCACGAGACCAGCGGACGGGCAGAAGAATCTGGCCTCGAGGTTGGGGGCGTTCGCCGACGCAATCGGATCGGAAGTCCGCGCGGGCGGTGTCTTTTGGACGAGGGTGAACGCGCCGGGCCGGCCGACGACGTCGTAGCCGGCGCAATACACGGCGAGGCCATAGACGCTCGGGCAGAGGCGCCCGTCTTTCATGATGCAGTAGTCCGTCGGGCACGCTCCCGCGGTGGGATCGTTCCATCCGGCGACACCGGTCATGATCTGATCGGGCGGACAGCGCAGGTACTGATCGGCGCCATTCACGATTCCCCCCCCTCCACCTTGCGGCGGAAAAACCTGACCGGGCGAAGTGGTCACGCTGTAGCGATAAGGTTTGACCGAGCGATCCTCCGAAATTTGCAGCTTGCCGCATCGCACGCCAACTGAATCGATCCCGGACCCATAATTGCCGGTCAATCCGATCACCGCCTGGCCATCGGGACACGTGTCGGTGAACAACGTCTGTCGCGGCATGGTCAAGCTCCCCCAGACCACGCTCTTGCCGCTCGACTGTTTGGTCACCAGGAGTGCGCCGTCGACCGGGCAGCCGTCGTCG
>DASWDH010000218.1:0-1920 GCA_036395495.1 Polyangiaceae bacterium | reverse complement strand
TCGGAGACGCCGCCGGTCATGTGGATGATGGTCAGGTCCTGAATGTTGGTCCGCGTCCCGATGGTGATGGAACCGACGTCGCCGCGCAGCACCGACCCGAACCACACGCTCGACTCGTCGCCGATCGACACTCTGCCGATGAGGACGGCGCTCGGCGCCACGAAGACGTCGCGCCCCAGCTTCGGCGTCACGCCCTCGAACGCAAGCAGGTTCGACACCATGGCTACGCTTCACCCGAGAAGATGGGAAGCGCACGCCGTGGGGGGCGTCCCGATGACGCGCGCGCCCGCTCGGCGTCGCTGAGCTCGCCTTCCAGCGAGTGTTTGAATGCCCGCACGATGCGCACCTCCACGAGCTCGCCGACCAACGAGATCTCGCGCTCATCGGCGAGATGCACGATTTCGTTGCGCTCGGTGCGACCCGTGACGCGCCCGGAACCCGCCTTGCTCACCCCCTCCACGAGCACCTTTTGGCGGGAACCGACGAGCGCGGCGAGCTTCTCCCGCTGAAGCTCTTCGGCGAGTGCGAAGAGAGCTCCCAGACGTTCCGACTTGGCGCTTTCGGGGATGTCATCGCTGAGTTTTTGGGCCGGTGTGTAGGGCCGGCGAGAGTATTTGAAGCCAAAGAGCCCCGAGAAGGCGACGCTTTTCACGAGCTCGAGCGTCTGTTGGAAGTCGTCGTCCGTTTCGCCGGGGAAGCCCACGATGATGTCGGTGCTGAGTGTGAGCCCCGGGCGAGCCGACATGAGCCGTTCGGCGCGCTCCACATACTCTTCCTTCGTGTAGCGGCGGATCATGCGCTTGAGCACCCGGTTGCTCCCGGACTGCACCGGCAGGTGCACATGGCGAGCAAGGACGTCGAGCTCGCGGTGGGCCGCAACGAGGGAAGGCGTGACGTGCCGTGGGTGCGGGCTCGTGTAGCGCAGCCGCGAAAGGCCGGGCACCGCTTGCGCGATCCGCCGCAGCAACGCCGGAAATTCGCTCTCGTCGGCGTCGTTGACATCGGAGAGAGGTGCTGCTTCGAGCGTTCGCTGCGGGTCACGATAACTGTTGACCGTTTGCCCGAGCAGGGTCACCTCACGCACCCCGCTGTCGACCAGGCGGCGGATCTCGTCCACGACTTCGCCGCTCGCGCGATAGCGTTCCGGCCCGCGCGTGTGGGGGACGATGCAGAACGAGCACCGCTCGTCGCAGCCCTTCATCACGGTCACGAAAGCCGTCGGACCGACGCCGCGGGGATCGGCCGCGGCGCGCAGGAAAACGGGCTCGTCGATGTCGAAGACCGTGCGCGCGATAGGGGGAGAGCCTCCCTGCACGGCGGCCACCAACTGCGGCAGCTCGGCGATGTTGTCGGGACCGACGACGAGGTCGACCTGTCTCATGCGTGACAGGAGTTTTTCCCCCTCCTGCTGCGCGACGCATCCGGCGACAGCGATGACGATATCGGGCCGGCTTGCTTTGAGCGGTGCCAGCGTTCCGACGAGGCTCCGCAGCTTCTGCTCCGCCTTCTCCCGAACGCTGCATGTATTGATGACGATGAGATCGGCGCCGTCCGGCTCCGCCGATGCCCGGTACCCCGCGGCCCGAAGGGTCTCCTCGATCCTCTCGGAATCATGCACATTCATCTGGCATCCGAAGGTCTTGACGGTATAGCTCGGCATGGGATGGCTCTTGGGCTTGCGCGGGCGCGGGGAATGATAGTGTAATCCGCACGATGGCGCCCCCCACGACAATCATTTCACTCGTCGACCTTCTGGAAAAGAGCGCGGAAAAGTACGGGCCGCGCGAACTGTTCGGCAGCAAAACCGGCGATCAATGGGTCTATACGACCTACGGCCAGTTCAAGAAGCTGGTCGACGACATGCGCGGCGGGCTCGCCTCGCTCGGCATTTCGCGCGGCGACAAGGTCGCCATCATCTCG
>DASWDH010000217.1:0-3623 GCA_036395495.1 Polyangiaceae bacterium | reverse complement strand
GGCTGCAGAGGCGAGGCCTGACGGCCGTTCCGGTCTGATGCCCAACTCCGACGGCCTCGCCGTAACTTACCTGGCCGACACGCGGCAATTGCGGATCGTGATCTGTCATGGCCAAGATCTGACGCAGTAATGACAGGCAGCCGTCTGCAAGCAGCGTTGGACGGGAGGGCCGGGCCGGGCATTCAAAAACGAACGGACCCGTGCGAACAGGGGCGCTAATCCGGCGAAATCACGCCCGATGGCTCAACGCCTGGCTCGCAACGCGGGACATTGCCTTGTAGAATCGGCGCATGTGCAAGCGAAGCATGGGTTCGAGCTGGGTTTCTCGGGTGGCGCTCGCCCTCGCGCTCATCGTAACGGCGCCGAGTCTTCGAGCTGAAACGATCACGCTCCAAGAGGGGACGACGATCAAGATCACACGCGACGCGGTGCTGAACGGCGTCACCGTCGTCAAGGGGACGGAGCTCAGGATCGCGAGCGTCAAAAAGGACGAATCGGGCGCGATCAAGAGCGTCGACCTCCAACAAGTCGACAACGAGAAGAGGCTCTTCAAGTCGATCGAGCCGGCAGCGGTCGCCGCTTTGGCCGCCTCGAGTACGAGCCTCGGCGGTTCGGCGGCTGACCGAGCGTCGATCTTCAAGGTCGCCGCGCAGATCCCGATCGTGCGCGATCTTTCGTTGGGAGGCGTCGTGTTCACCCGCGGCACCGTGCTCCAGATCGATCGCTTGGTGAAAGACAAGGATGGCAGAGTCGTCAAGATCGATCTGCGCGAGACGAGCGGGCAAAAGAGATTGATGAGAAATGTCACGATCGAGCAAGTGCTCCTCGCGTTGTCGCCCGACGACGTGACGTGGCCGGACGGCGCGGTGGGGCGCGTGATTCAGCTCGGCGCCGAATTCAAATATGGAGGCGTTGCTTTTCCCAAGGGAACGCGGTTCGTCGTGACCCGCGTAGAGAACGACCCCAAAAAGAACGAAGTCGTCAAGGTGGACTTGCGCGAAACCGAAGGCGACAAGCGCGAGCTCGCCAGTGTACCAGTAGCGATTCTCAAGCAGAACGGCGCCCTCGGAACGTCGGTCGGCGCGCCGAAATAGAATCGCTTTCAGGTCAGCGCCAAGCTGATCACGACCAGCGTGACGACCGTTGCGCTAGCCGTCGCGAGCGTCGCCAGGATCCCCAGCAAGATGGCCGACGGACGCTTGCGCGTCGCATAGAAATAGACCGGAAGTACGAGCCAGGACGCAATGAAGCTCAGAATCAAATACCGGAGCGCGCGCCCCTCGGTGAAGTCGACACCGCCGGCTGCCGCCACCCGTGCGACGCGGATCCGGCGATCGACGTTGATGAAGGCTGCATCCCATAGCGCCCAAATGATCCAAACGAGAGTGCCCAGCATTTTGACCTCCGCACCCTCATCGGTCCGTTCGCGCATAGAGTTGCGCGCGAATCGCAGACGGCGGACCCGCGAAGCGCTTTTCGGCGCGCGCAAGCACTCGTCGGCGGGCTTACGCGGAGGTGCGGACTTCGCGGTCGAGCGGGTCGACGTTCAGCGGGGGTTCGGGACGCGAGGTTTGCGCGGGCTCGAGCGCCGCGGCGATGACTTGGCTCATGTCGTCGGCAAAAATGAATTCCATCGCCTCACGCGCCTCCCGAGGAACGTCATCCAGATCGCGCGCGTTCTTCTGCGGAAGAATCACTCGCGAGATTCCGGCTCGATTGGCGGCCAAGACCTTGGCTTTGATCCCGCCGACCGGAAGTACGCGGCCGCGCAGCGTGCACTCGCCGGTCATGGCGGTGTCGGGGCGCACGCGTCTTCCCGACAGCAGCGACGTCAGAGCCGTGAACATCGTCACCCCCGCCGACGGCCCGTCTTTCGGCACGCCTCCGGCCGGAACGTGGATGTGGAGATCCTGTGACTCGAGCGCATCGATGTTGATGCCGAGCTCGCCCGCGTGGCTGCGCACATACGAGAGTGCAGCCTTGGCCGACTCCTTCATCACGTCGCCGAGCTGGCCGGTGATCTCGACCCTGCCTTTTCCGGGCATGCGCGAGGTCTCGATGAAGAGAATATCGCCACCGACCGGTGTCCAGGCGAGCCCGGTGGCCACGCCCGGCACGCTGGTTCGCTCGGCTACCTCGGTGAAGAACCTTGCCTTCCCGAGGTAGCGGCGCAGGTCGTCTGCGGTGACGTGAAGCTCGTGCGACTTGCCCTCGGTCGAGCGCGCGAGCTCGAGCGCGAGCGCGCGGCAGAGTTTCACCAGCTCACGATTCAACTGACGCACGCCGGCTTCCCGCGTGTAGTCCCGAACGATCACCGAAAGAGCGTCATCGGTGATGGTGAGCTTCCCCTCGGGAATGGCGTGAGCCGCGAGCTGCTTGGGGATGAGATGGCGCCGCGCGATGTGGAGCTTCTCGTCGGCCGTGTAGCCGGAGAGCTCGATGATCTCCAGACGATCGCGCAAGGGAGCGGACAGAGTCGAAAGGTCGTTGGCCGTGCAGATGAAGAGCACCTCCGAGAGGTCGAACGGCATCTCCAGATAATGATCGGTGAACGTCTTGTTCTGCTCGGGATCGAGCACCTCGAGCAGCGCCGCCTCGGGCGAACCCATCCAACCGAGGCCGAGTTTGTCGACCTCGTCGAGGAGCATGACGGGATTCTTGACCTTGGCTTTCTTGAGCGCGTTCAGGATGCGTCCCGGTAGCGCACCGACGTACGTCCGCCGGTGGCCGCGAATTTCGGCTTCGTCGCGGACGCCGCCGAGCGAAATGCGAACGAACGGGCGTCCGGTGGCATCGGCGATCGATTGGCCGAGCGACGTCTTGCCCACGCCGGGCGGGCCGACCAAGCAAAGGATGCTTCCGCGCGCATGGCCGGTGAGCTTGAGCACCGCCATGTGCTCGAGGATCCGCTTTTTGATGTCATCGAGACCGAAGTGATCGTCATCGAGCTTTTCGGCGACCAGGGTGAGGTCGTCCTTCGCTTGCGCTCTCGAATTCCACGGCAGGTCGGCGATCCATTCGAGATAGGTGCGGACGACGTTGTACTCCGCCTGCTGCGGATTCAAGCTGGCGAGCCGCCCGAACTCGCGGTCGGCCACGGTGCGTGCCTCCTCGGGAAGGCCCGCCTTGTCCAAGCGTTGCTTGAGCGCGGCGAGGTCCCCTTCGCCTTTGTCGTCGCCGAGCTCGCGATGAATGGCCTTGAGCTGCTCGCGCAGGAGCGCTTCGCGCTGGCCGCGCCCGATTTCCTGCCGCACGTCAGCCTCGATCTTCTGTTTGACGTCCGCTTTGGCCTTGGCTTCCGCGAGCAGTTTGGCCACCAGGCGAAGACGCGCGGCCACTTCGAGCTCTTGGAGAACCTGAAGCTCCTTTTCGGTGCTGAGACCGAGCGCCGACGCGACTTGATCGGCAAAAACGCCGGGCTCCGCGGTCGACACGGCGGCCTGGCCGAGAGCGCCCCCGCCTTTCGAAACGAGCTCTTGTACGTGCTCACGCAGGGCGTCGGCGAGCATCTGTACTTCTTCGGTGTCGCCCGGCGCTTCGACGATCTGCGTTCCCTCGCCGAGCCAGAAAAGCCCGTCGGAAAGGGTTCGAGTGAGCGCGACGCGATTGAGTCCCTCGAGCGT
>DASWDH010000216.1:0-3238 GCA_036395495.1 Polyangiaceae bacterium | reverse complement strand
TCCTCCGGTTTACCGTTCGTGTTGAGCCACGATCCGAGCGACGGCGTCGCCTTGCGTCGCGGAGCGCTCGCCGCGGCGCTGCTCGTCAACCCAGTGTTCCTCCGCAAGAGGATCGCCCTGTCGCGCGAGGCCGCACGGGGTACCGCGCGCGCACTCGCCGCGACCTGGCTCGCCGACGTGCGCCTGGCCGCCGTCCGTTCGCGCGTCGACGTCGCTCTGGCTTCGCCCGTGGAGGCGCAGGAAGCGGCCGAGGAGGCGCTCCACGTCCGCGTTCCGGTCCACCTCTCCGGTGTCGTGCCACGACCGGACCCGCGCGCGCCCGTTCGTCTGGCGGCGGCCCTTGGCGCGTGCCGAGATGCCGTCGAGCTTCGCGACCGCTACGACGAGGACTGGTTCGAAAATCCGCGCGCGTTGTCGTGGCTGCGAGAAATCGACGACGCCGCGCGGCCGCGCCGCTGGCCCAAAGGTGCGCTCGAAGGATGGTCGAAGGCCCTGGCGCGCTCCCTGGAGGAGCTCGCTTCGTGACGGGCGTTACTCCCGTTCGCCGGGGCTCCGCGTGATGCCCGTCGACTCGAGGAAGTACTGCAGGTCGATGACCACCGACGTCACCGGTCCGAAGGGCTCTTCGCTGGAGATCGACCGGCGGACGGCGAGATCCACCGAGAACTGCGAGTCGATGTAGCCGACGCCGGCGGAGAGGGCGTGGGCGTGTTGGAACTTGTCGTAGCGATACCCGAGCCGAAGCGGATAGCGGTCGGCCGCGAGGTACTCGAATCCGAGCATCGCCCGCACGTTGGTGCGGCTCGAGCCGTCCGGATTGGTGAAGGTCGTGAAATCGGCGGCCAGGTCGCCTTCGACGGTGACATCGTTCGTTCCGTAACCGACACCGCCCCCCAACATGAGCGGCCGAAATCCGTTGCCGGGGTCGGTGAGATTCGAGCCGACCAGGCCGATGAAAAGCGATTCGGTCGGTTTGATGGTGAGACCAGCGTCGAACGTAAAGCTGTCGATGATGGCATCTTGCGCGAGCCCACCCGACGCCGGGCTATTCGGAAGCCCGAAACCCGGTCGGGGAAACCCGTTTTCGCGAAGCTTCAGGTACTTGCCGGTGAGCCCCGCGTAAAAGCGATCGGACAGTGGGAAAGCCACCGCGACCCGGAGGTCGGTCCATTTGCGGTCGACGCCGTCTGGATCCAAGACGCCATAGTGGCCGCCGATCGCACCGGCGAGCCTTCCGGTGACCGAGTCGACGGCGCTCGCGCCGTAGGTTTGACGGCGCGCCTCCGGCCAGATCTGGGCGAGCGCTTGCAAGTGGTACACGCGGGTGAGGGCGATGTTGGCGGGGTTGGCGTAGAGACCGGTCACGCCGTTGCCGAGAGCCCGCATGGCGCTGCCCATCCCGGCGCTCCGCCCCGACTCGTTTTCTCCATAATTGAAGCCGACTTCGGGCACGATGTCACTTCGCTCGGCACGGGCGCTGTCGCTGAAGAGAAGGGCCAGCGAGGCGAGCACGAGGGCGATGGGAAGACGGGGAGATCGCATGCGGAGGTTCGGCGCACCCTAGCATTACTGCGTCAGCTCTTGGCGATGACAGATCGCTTGCGAGGGGCTGCGGCGGCACTCCTCGTGCGATTTCTGACGAGTGCTGCGGGCTCGGCGCGCGAGACGAAAAGAACACGAAAAACCACACGTCGTGGTCGAGCCGTCGCGGCATTTCGCGGAAACGTCGACACTTGACTCGCGGATCTGGCCGACTTTCCCTGGGATGAAGCGTCGAGGTTCCGAGGCGTCGTCTGATTGTGTCGCTAGTTTCACAGGTTGGCGATCATCCGATGAACTCCGAT
This sequence comes from Polyangiaceae bacterium, assembly GCA_036395495.1. Lineage (GTDB taxonomy): Bacteria > Myxococcota_A > Polyangia > Polyangiales > Polyangiaceae > DASWDH01. The sequence goes on along the minus strand of DASWDH010000216.1, from coordinate 1,394 downwards.
CTCGCGAAACGCGAGATGTCGCTCGCTCGACGTTTCAAAAACCTACCGCTCTTCGCGCGCTTACGTAGGACGATGCAGATGATCGTGGACGTCGCTACTTAGGTGGTGCTAGCTCCCGCTTCCTCGGTTCGTGACCGGAGGGTAAGTGGTTCGTCATGGGGTGCACTCATCCTTCCGGATGGAAAGGACAGAGGGCACCAATAGCTTCGGACTCGGCCTTCTTCCACAGGCCTGTGGACAAGGTGTGGATCGTATGTCGATGTCTCGTGACCATTCGTTAGGCTCCTCGTCGTGGTCGGCTCAGGAGCTCTGGGAGAAAGCTGTCGCGTACACCCGAACGCGATCGCCGACTTCGTTCGACCAGTGGTTCGCTGGTATCCAGTTCGACGACCTCACGGACGGGGTGTTGTCCCTCACCGCGCGCGACGAATTCGTCATGGAGTGGGTCCGCGATCATTTCGTGCCGACGCTCACCCAGGCGATTCGAGATCTGACGGGGTGGTCGGTGCAGGTGGCGTGGTCGCTCGACCCGGAGCTCAAGAGCCCGGTGTGCGAGCGGCCAGCCGCGCCGTCGGTGAGGCCGCGACCCATCTCCGTGCGTAGCTCGACGCCCATTCCGCCCCCTCCCCTCGAGACCCCGGTCCGCGTTGCACCGGCGCCGACCGGCATGAATCCGAAGCACACGTTTGCGAACTTCGTCGTCGGGCCCTCCAACCAGCTCGCGCACGCCGCGGCTGTCGCCTCGGCCGGCGGTGGGGGGCGCCGTTACAATCCCCTCTTCATTTGCGGAGGCACCGGTCTCGGCAAGACCCATCTCGTGCATGCCATCGCGCACCGGGTCCACGCCGAGCGACCCGACGCGCGCATCATTTACGTTTCGGCCGAGCTTTTCACGAACGACTACATCCGTTCGCTGCAGCACCACAAAATGGACGAGTTTCGCGCGCGCTACCGCAAGGAGTGCGACCTCCTCCTCGTCGACGACATCCAGTCGCTCGCCGGTCGCGAGCAAACGCAGGAGGAGTTCTTCCACACGTTCAACGCGCTGCATTCGTCGGACCGGCAGATCGTGGTGACGAGCGACACCTACCCACAGGAGCTCGAGCGCATGGAAGAGCGCTTGGTCTCGCGGTTTACCTGGGGGCTCGTCGCCGACGTTCAGATGCCGGAAATGGAAACGCGAGTCGCCATCGTGCGTAAAAAGGCACAGATCGAAGGCATCGACCTGCCCGATGACGTGGCCGTGTTTCTCGCGCAGAGCATCCGATCCAACATCCGCGAGCTCGAGGGGACGCTCATTCGCCTCGCTGCCAAGAGCTCGCTGACCGGCGTCACCGTCGACCTCGAATTCGCCAAGACCGAAATCGCCGCGGTGTCGCCGATCCGCGCGCAGG
>DASWDH010000215.1:0-10258 GCA_036395495.1 Polyangiaceae bacterium | reverse complement strand
TAGTCGACCTTGATGCGGTCACCTGTCCGCCAAGGGAGATGCCACAGATTGACCCGCGCGTTCTATCCTCCCCAAAAGCACGACCCCATTTTCATCCATGGTGGTGCGCCGAAGGCGCATGGTGTCTACTGCCGCAGATTTCCGCTACCAGATCGATCGTCGGAGCGGCCATAAGCCCACTTAGACTGACCGAACAGGCGGATTTCTCGGTGTTGCGGAGCGAGGCTGGCCAGGGCGTCGCGGCTCGTTTCGTATATCGTGGTGGTTCCGACGGCCTCGCCGTAGTTTGCGTTGCGTCGGCGCCAAATCTGCAGATCGTGATCTGCCGATGCCAAGACTGCGGCAGTAATGCTATCGCGATCAGAGCGAGAGGGCGCCCGTCCGAATGAGGTACGCGAGCTTGCCGCGTTGCTCCGGAGTGAGCAGGGCGTGGATTCGCCCGAGCGCTTTGACGAGCGCGTCACGAAGGCGCTCGGCCGTTTTGACCCGCTCCCCCGCGACCGACGCCGCTTTGGCCTCGTCGAACGCGTCATCGGCGATGGCATCGGCAAAAGCAGCGGTGCTCCGCCGATGGTCGACGGCCGCTTGCGCGCGCTCCGTCTTCAAATCGCTGAGGATACGGGCGAGCTCACCCACCTGACGGTCGTCGAGACCGAGTTTGTGCGCGAGAAACCGGAGCGGCCTCCTCACACCGAACGGCCCTCCGCCAAAGTCACCGTCGTGATCGGGCGGGGCGGCGAAACGCGTTTCCCAGTCGCGGCTTTCCGATGGTCCGCAGCCGGACGGCCCGCAGCCGGCCGAGGCGCCCCAAGCGGCACGACGCGCATGTCTCCACCAATCGAACATTGCAGGATGCATTTTGAACTCCTCTCGCCGGGGCTATCGCTCCCGATCGGGGGTTTTAGCGCGGGCCCAATGCCTCGCGCCTCCGGCCAAGCTTGGCTCGGTCGCTGGTCTTGTCAACACCCCGTCGCCAAGGATCCTGCCGGCGCTCGTGTAGGCGCTTTCAGGGCTTCTCGGGAAGCTCTGGAAAGCGAATGCACCTGTCGAGTTTGTCGAAGCAGTTTTCTCCGGGCGAGCTCGGATCGAGGTAACACTCGATCGCCTCGCGCCGCGCCGCGGCTGTCCAGGGGTCGAGCCAGCTGTTGCACCTCGCCACGGTGATGGCACCCGTGCCGGCTTCGCCACCTGGGCACGATGCGGCGATCTCGGGACATCCATACATCCCCCCGTCGAACGTTTCGGGAGCAAGGGTGCAGGACTCATGCGTGTATAGGTTCGCGCTGCACATGTTCGCCGCGTTGAAGTGCTCCGGTGAACAGGGGCTCACCGCGGGAAGGGCTTTCAAACAATTCATCACCTGCCGCAGCGCACTCGGTTTGAGCGCCGACCCCTGGTAGGCGAGACACACCAGCATGCCTTGCGGTTTTTGCAAGCCGCCGTCGGTACTACAGAGCACGTTCCAGTACGGGAGCGAACTGCAGTCGTCTTCGACACCCGCGTCTCCCGCATCACCCTCGTCGGCGAAACATGGGATTTGACCAGCGTCCGAAGCGTCGTTCGGCCCTGCCTCCGCAACGTCGTCCGTCGCGCCATCGGGCTCCGAGCCAGCGGAACCACCTTTACCAGCGGAACCGGATGAGCCGCCGCTCTTCGATCCGCCACCGCCTCCGGTCCCCACCCCCGTACCGAGGCCGCTGTTCGCGGGCTCCACCGTGCAGGCAGAAAGAGACGCAGCCGTCGAAAGCGCGAGCACCGCAATCCATCGGTTACCGTCGATCCGCATTGAGAACCTCCGAAGCAGCAAAGGGAGCAGCGGGGCGTTCGAGACACCGCGCAGCAAAGGGAGCCCATCTAGAAAACGGGCCGACCGCGAAGGTTATTCACATTTGCCGGCCATGCACAGCTTTCTTCCGCTTACCCGGAAAATCCCGGTGGGATTTTGGGACGAACGGCACTAGATACGCGTCATGCACGCGACGGTCGTGGTGTTTCCTGGCTCGAATGCCGATGCCGAGCTGATCCACGCTCTGCGCGACCTCGTCGGCATGACCACCGTCGTGGCGTGGCACAAGGACGCCGACCTACCTGGCCCGACCGATCTCATTGCGATACCGGGCGGTTTTTCCTATGGGGACTACCTCCGCTGCGGCGCGATCGCCAAAGTGAGCCCCATCATGCCCGCCGTCCGACGCCACGCCGAACGGGGAGGGTACGTGCTAGGCGTCTGCAACGGATTCCAAATCCTCACCGAAGCGGGCCTCTTGCCGGGAGCTCTCACCCGCAACCAACATCTGCGTTTCGAATGCCGCGACGTGTTCGTTACCCCCGCTGCCGACGGACCCTTCACGAATGGGGTGTCTGCCGTGTTGCGGATCCCCATCGCCCATGCCGAAGGACGTTACCAAGCAGATGGATCGACACTTCGTGCGCTCGAAGATGGTGGCCGGATCGCTCTCAGGTACTGCGATGCAGCTGGGGGGGTGACGCCCGCCGCCAATCCCAATGGATCCGTCGCATCGATCGCAGGCATTTACGGCGGCCCTCGTAAGAACGTGCTCGGCCTCATGCCGCATCCCGAGCGCATGAGCGAACCTATCGTCGGCGGCTCCGATGGCCGACAACTCCTCGATGCCCTTCTGCGTGCCCCGTGACGGCTCCCGAACCGATGGCGACCGTACCTGCTGCTGAAAGACCCTGCCCCGCATGCGGCAAGCCGTTGTCGAGCGGTGCGTCGCGGTGCGCGCACTGCGGCGTCGCGCTCGGCGAGCACCAGCGCTGCGTCCACTGCCACGCGATTGCGGACGTCGAACCCGCCGCGCACGTGCGCTTCGTTTGCAGCGTCTGCGGCGGCGTGCGCATTCCCATCGACGATCCCAAGGTCGAGCGCTCGGTCGAACAGGTCGAGCACCTGAAGAGCGTGACGGCCAAGCGGTCGGCCAATATCGTGTGGAAGATGATCGCTGCGGTCACCGCGGGGTTCGGCTTCATGTCGCTCCTCGTGCTGTCCATCGTCGTGAGCGTCGCCCACCCACCCACCGTAGCGGCCGTCGTCGCGACGCTCGCGGTGCTCGTCCCCTTTGCGCTTGCCGTGCTCGCGTGGCGGCGATCGCGCGCGCGCGCCGCCGAGCTCGAACCGCTACTCGAGAAAGCTTGGATGGCGGCCGCGGCTGACATCGCGCGCGCACGCGGCGGGGAGCTCACCGCCAGCGACCTCGCGACGATCACGCGGATCGCCGAAGCGGACGCCGATCGATTGCTGGGACGCATGTCCGCCCAGAGTCGGCTGGCAAGCTCGGTCACTCCCGAAGGGAATCTCAAGTACACGCTGCTCGACGCCGCAGCGCCGCCGCGCTCCGCAGCTCTTCCGCTGCCGGAGTAACGAAGTTCCGGATGCCGGCGAAAGAGAGACGGGACCGGCGTTCGCTGACACACGTGGGCGGCCCGGTCGAGCTTTGGGGCGGCGACGCGAGCGAGCGATCGGCGCTCGCTCGTGCCCTGGACATCCGCCCCGATGAAGGGTCGCGCGACCACGTGCACGGGTTTCATAGCTTCCCGGCGCGCATGCATCCTTTGACGGCGCGTCGGCTGACGGAGCTCTTTTCGCCGCCTCGGGCGCTGGTTCTCGATCCGTTCTGCGGAAGCGGCACCGTTCTCGTGGAGGCGCGACTGACCGGCAGGCGCGCTGCCGGCATCGACGCCAACCCGCTCGCGGTCGAGCTGACCTGGCTCAAGGCCCGCGGCACCACCAGCCAAGAGCGAGCCGAGATTCTCGAAGGCGCGCGCGCCGTCGCCCGGTCGGCCGAGGAACGACGTCGTCGTCGCGCCGGAGCCACGCACCGCTACGGCGCTGAAGATGTCGCGCTTTTCGACCCCCACGTCCTCCTCGAGCTCGACGGCCTGCGCGCCGCTTTCCGTCGCGACCGTCGCGAACTCGTTCGGAGGACGCTCGCCCTGGTCTTTTCGTCGATCCTGGTGAAGGTGAGCCGTCAAAAAGCAGACACCTCCGAGGGGGTAGTCGCCAAGCGACTTGCTTCCGGCTTCACCGTGCGCCTCTTTCAAAGCAAGGCCGAGGAGCTCGTGCGAAGGTTAGCCGAGTTCGCATCACGGCTGCCCCGCCAGGCCCTCGGTCCTCCTGTCGTGCGCCTCGGCGATGCGCGCAAACTCGAAGGCATCGCCTCTGCGTCGGTGGATCTCGTCGTCACGTCGCCGCCCTACCCGGGCACCTACGACTACCTCGCGCACCACGCCCTACGCCTGCGGTGGCTCGACATGGATTCCGAGCCGTTCGCCGAGCAGGAGATCGGGGCTCGGCGCCACCTCGAGCATTTGCCCGAACCATCGGCCCGCACGCGCTTCGCGTCCGACCTCGGTGCCGCGCTCGGCGCCATGTCACGCGTTCTGCTACCGAAGGGAACGATCATCCTCGTCGTCGCCGATTCGGTGATCCGTCGACGCCCCCTCTACGCCGACAAGCTCGTTCGGGAGATAGCGACCCAAGCGGGGCTCGAAATCACCGCGATCGGCTCACAAGCGCGTCCCCACTTCCACGGCCCGAGCGCCAGCGCCTTCGGCCGACTGCCTCGGCGCGAGCACGTCATCGTTTGCCGCCGCGGGGCCGAATGAATCGGCCCTTGTGGCAGCTGCCGGTGGAAATTCTGGGGGGAGCCCACCTCGTACAGGCGGGTGACACCGCGGATGCGGACCTCCCCGAAATCTTGGGAGATCCGCCAGATCGTCGGTGGCCGTGCCAGGCCGGGCCGACGAACAAAGACGCGCTCGTTCGGCTGCGCATCGCAGGCGATGAGCTATGACTGCTCCCCAACGCTCGGCATTGACGCCAACCGGGGAAGACTCTTACGTAGAAGCTTGTTTGCTGGATAAAGCCGCGTTCGTCTGGCAGATTCGGGCCCCGGATGCGAAACTTGAACTTGGGGTCCAAGGGGTAACGCGCTCCACACACCTGCCTACGAACCGGACCGAATCGTTCGATGCCGCTCAACAACCGCGCCCTACAAACCCAGGCAGCTCCGGTCCAGAGCGCCGCTGCCCGTGCAAGCCTCACTACACCGTTGGCTGATAGCGTCCCCACTACGTGGCATTGGCGGTTGTTTCGTGAGCTCGCGATCCAGGATTGGCTCGTCGTCGCCTACCTCGTCATCCTCACGGCCGCCGTCGCCCTTTCGCAGGACTCTCCGGCGCGAACGGTCTGTTTGGGCCACGTCGCCCCCATGCTGGCGTTCTGCATCGCGGTGCTCACGCTGGTTCGAGGCGGCCTGCTCAGGGGCAATTTCTTCGCGCCGCTCGTCTATCGCCTAGCCGTCTACGGGACGGTGCAGATCTCCTACTTCGAGCTCCGCGAGCTCTTGCCGTTGGTCAATCCCTCGAGCCTCGACGCCCAGCTATCGTTCATCGACGAACGCATCCTCCACTTCGAACCGTCGCTGTTCATGGATCGCTTCGTTACCTCGGCCACGACCGAATGGTTCGCATTCTTCTACTTCGGCTACTTTGCGCTCCTGGCGACGCACGTGCTGCCGATGGTCTTTTTCAGCCGTCGGGCGAAGCTCATCGGCGAATTCGCGCTCGGCCTGATCTTCGTCTACGCCACGGCACATACGCTCTACATGGTCGTGCCCGGTTACGGACCGGTGCGTTTCCTCGCCGATCGTTACCAGCACGAGCTGCCGCCTGGCACCTGGCTCAACGCGGTCCTCAACGCAGTGGAATCCGGCGGCGCACAAAAAGACATTTTCCCTTCGCTCCACACGGCCGGGCCGGTGTTCTTGTCGCTCTTCTCGTTCCGGCATCGAGACAAGTTCCCGTTCAAGTACACCTGGCCCTTCGTGGCATTTTTCAGCGCGAACATCGTGATCGCCACGATGTTCTTGCGTTGGCATTACCTGATCGACGTACTCGCCGGTATCGCCCTCTCGGTCGGTGGTTTCCTGCTCGCTGCGCGCATTTCGGAGCGGGAGCATCGCTATCGCGAGCGAAATGGCCTGCAGCCGGTGTGGGAGCCCGTCTTGCTGCGCCCCTTCGAGAAAGCGGCCGCCGGCCGCAACCGCAGCGAGTAAGCCACCGTGGCCATTCGCGTCGAAGACTCGACCACGGTGGTGCCGGGCTTTCGTTTTTCCGGACTAGCGGCGGGCATCAAGACCACAGGGCGTCCTGACTTGGCGCTCGCCGTGGCGGACCAATCTGTCGCAGCCGGCGGTATTTTCACGACCAACTTCGTACGTGCGGCACCCGTTCAGGTGGCGGCCGACCACTTGGCGGGCGGGCGAGCGCGCGCGATCCTGGTCAACAGTGGGTGCGCGAATGCCTGCACCGGCGAGGCGGGCCTCGCCGCGACGCGCGAGACCATCGGGGCCGTAGCCCGAGCCTTGGGGGTGCCGCCGCGCGAAATCATTCCCGCATCGACGGGCGTCATCGGGGTCACGCTCCCTGCGGCCAGGATCGTCGAACATGCGCCTTCGCTCGTCGCCGCGCTCAGCGAGCACGGGGCTGACCAGTTCGCCGAGGCCATTCTCACGACCGATCGCGGTCCCAAAGTCGCCCACGCCCGCGGCGAGATCGCCGGGCGCCCTTTCGTGGTGATGGGGATCGCCAAAGGGGCGGGGATGATTCACCCGCACATGGCTCCGCTCGCACCGATCGCAGGCCGGCCGAAGGCCGGGCCGAGTAACGCAAATCACGCGACGATGCTCGCTTTTCTGTTCACCGATGCCGCGGCGGACGCCGCTTTACTCGCTCCTGCCCTGACCCGCATCGCGGACGCCACCTTCCACCAGGCGAGCGTCGACGGCGACACCAGCACCAACGATACCCTGGTCGCGATGTGCTCCGGACGCGCGCTCGGCCACTTCTCCTCGGAGCCCATTCTTGCGCCACCCGTCGAGGAGGCGATGACGCTCGTCTGCGAGCAGCTCGTTCGCAAAATAGTAGCGGATGGCGAGGGTGCCGAACACCTGGTCGAGATCCACGTGAGCGGTGTCGCCTCGAACGAAGATGCCATCCGCATCGCCCGCACGATTGCAACATCGTCGCTGGTCAAAACGGCGTTGTACGGACAGGACCCGAACTGGGGACGGCTTCTTGCGGCAGCCGGCCGCGCCGGAATCGCTTTCGACCCCGCTCACGCGCGTGTCTTTGTCGGGGGCGTTGCGATTGTCGAAGGCGGAATCGGGCTAGGCGCCGAACGGGAGGCGGCCGCCCACGACGCCATGGCGCTTCCCTCCTACCGAATCGAGCTCGTTCTTGGCCGAGGTCCTGGGGTGGGCCGGTATCTCACGTGTGATCTCGGAACGGGCTACGTGCGGTGCAACGCCGATTACCGCAGCTGACCTGTTTTCTGTTGGCCTGCTCGGGCGCGGCGACCACGAATCAGGGCTCCATCGGGGCCGTTTTGGGGCAGGCCAGAGGCGATGGCAGAGTCATCGTCCGAGAAGCTCCGCCCGGCTACCCGGCCGCCAACGCCGGCGTGGCTTCGGGGGATGAAATTCTGCTCATCGACGGTCGCGATGTGCGCAGCATGTCGCCCGAGGCGATTCATCGCGCGCTCCAAGGTCCGCTAGGGTCGACGGTTCGGTTGACAATCCTGCGGCGCGGGAAAATCGAAAGGCTCGCCGTCGCGCGTGCGCCGCTCGCCGAAGCTCGCAGGCCATAGAGATCAGGCGAGGACCTTCTCTAGATAGGAGCAGTTCGCCGTGCTATAGCGACCGACCTAGCCGCGTATACCCATATCGCTCGAACAGGAGCCAGAATGAGCCGTTACCAATTCACTTCGGAATCCGTCACCGAAGGACACCCCGACAAGCTCTGTGACCAGGTTTCCGATGCCGTCCTCGATGCGATCCTCTCGCAAGATCCCAAGGCGCGCGTCGCTTGCGAAACGCTGGCCAAAACCGGAATCGTCGTGGTGGCCGGGGAGATCACGACGACGGCGATCGTCGACATGCCGGCCATCGTGCGCCAGACGGTCAAGGAGATCGGCTACACGGGCTCGTCGATGGGTTTCGATTACGAGACCTGCGCGGTGATGACGGCCATCGAGAAGCAGTCACCGGATATCTCGCAAGGCGTCACCGAGGGCGAGGGGCTCTTCAAGGAGCAAGGCGCGGGCGACCAGGGGCTGATGTTCGGCTACGCGACCGACGAAACTCCCGAATTGATGCCGGCACCGATCACCTACGCTCATCTGCTCGCCAAGCGCCTCGCCGATGTCCGAAAATCGGGCAAAGCCGATTTCCTGCGGCCCGATGGAAAGACACAGGTCACGATCGAGTACGAGAACGACGTCCCGGTCCGCTGCGATGCCATCGTGGTGTCGACGCAGCACTCACCCGACGTCAAGTACAAGACGCTCAAGGAGGCGGTGATGGATCTCGTCATCGAGAAGGTCATCCCCAAGAAGCTCATCGATAAAGGCACCAAGTTCTTCGTCAACCCGACGGGCCGGTTCGTGATCGGCGGACCGTTCGGCGACTGCGGGCTCACGGGACGAAAGATCATCGTCGATACCTACGGCGGGATGGGACGGCACGGCGGCGGCGCTTTCAGCGGCAAGGACCCGTCCAAGGTCGATCGTTCCGCTTGTTATTACGCGCGCTACGTGGCCAAAAATGTCGTCGCCGCCGGACTCGCCAAGCGCTGCGAGGTTCAGATCGCGTACGCGATCGGCGTCGCGCAGCCGGTCGGCGTCCACGTAACGACCTACGGCACGGGCAAAGTCAGCGACGAAGCGCTCGAGCGGTACATCTTGAAGAACTTCGATATGCGCCCCAAGGCTCTCATCGAGGAGCTCGATCTTCTTCGCCCCGGCTACCGGCGCACGGCTGCCTACGGTCATTTCGGTCGCTCCGAGTTCAATTGGGAGAAGACCACGCGCGCGCCCCAGCTCGCCGCCGACTTGCTCAAGTCGACGAACGGCGCGGCGAAAAAAGACAAGAAGCCCGCGCGCAAAGGCGCATCGAGCGTCATCGTCGAGTGAGCTTCTCTCAAAAGTGACTCACGGAAAATCTGCACCGCGGTCCCGGCGGCGTAGAGCACGCAGACCACGAGCATGAACGCATAGATCAGGCCTTCCAACGGCACGAAAGGGGCCGCACGCCTTGCCCGCTGTTCCCTCTCGAACGACGTCCGCATGCGGCGGCGCAGGCCAATATCGAGCTTCGCGCTCGGCTCGAGCTCTGGCAGTTTCCACCGCACTTCCATCATGGTTCCCTCGCGATCCTGGGGCGTAGCACTCCCGTTGTACGTTCGAGCTTGGAAAGGGCCGACTTGAGCCGGGCACGCGCGCGAGCGAGCCGCTGCCGCAGGGCAGCATGCGAGATCCCGAGCACCGCTGCCGCTTGCTGAGGTGCCAGCCCTTCGACGCTCACGAGCAGCAAAACCTCCCGATCCGAAGCGCCGAGCTCCCCGAGCGCCCTCTCCAGCCCGGCAAGCTCGTCGCACTCGCAGGTCGTCTCCGCCCGATGCGCACCGACGGACAGCAGGCTGCTAAGGTCGATCATTTGCCAGCGCCGGTAGCTCCGAAACTCGTTGCGTGCGACGGTGAAGAGCCAAGCCTTGAGCTCGGTGTCCTCTCGAATCCGGTGAGCGCTGCGGCTGACCTTGAGCCAGGTGTTTTGGAACAGATCCTCGGCTAAAGGGCGATCCCTGGCGAGGCGGGCCAAGAACCCGAAGATCGGCTTGCGGTACTCTTCATAGAGTTCTTCGATCGCGGACGGCTGCCCGGCACGCAAGCGAGTGACGAGATCACGATCATCGTCGCTCATATCTCGCACCGAGGCCCACACCGCCCTAGTTTCTCTTCGACCTTCCTGGTCACGTGCCTCTTCCTGGATCAACGCCAGCTGCGCAGGTTTGTGACACCCCCTGCAGCCGATTGTTTCGGTGTCACATCCTACTCCGCCGCCGCATTGACCTCTCGATACGGGCGCAAGGGATGCCCGCAGGAACGGAGAAGACATGCAGCGGTTATGGGAGAGTTGGCAGGACGGTGGCTGGGGAATGTGGCCGATTCTCGTGTTCGGCGTGCTCACGATCGTCGGTGCCGCGCGATTCGCCTGGCGAGGAGACCATGGTCTCGCGGCGTTCGTGCGCTGGATGGCGCTGACGACGGCATCGAGCGCGCTGCTCGGCTTCACGTCGGCGATGCACGCCGTCTTCAACTATTTACGGAAGGAAGAGCCCGCTGACGTCGCTCAGGTCGCCGAGTGGCGAATCAGAATTCTCTTCGAGGGAACGAAAGAAG
>DASWDH010000214.1:0-13471 GCA_036395495.1 Polyangiaceae bacterium | reverse complement strand
GCGAGCGCGCACGCCAGTGACCCAAGCAGTGCATAGGCGACGGCGACGGTCTGCCACCTCAACATCGGGGGCTCAGCCTATCCCACCCGTTGCTCCAGCGCCAAGGCGTCTGCCTGGCCCGGGCCGCCGGGAGAACCCGCGGAGGTTTACCGTTGACAGCGATGTCCCGAGCGTGAAGGTAAGGCAGCGTGGTACCGGCAGCGGATAGTCCGGAAGTTCTCCAGCGATTCCACTCGCATCTGGACCTCGTCGACCTCATTGCGCGTCAGCTCGCGCGCGAACTCGGCCGGTCGGCGGAGCTGGAGGATCTGCGCGCCATGGGACACCAGGGGCTACTCGAGGCAGCTCGCCGTTTCGACGAGACGCGCGGCGTGAGTTTCCGGCGATTTGCCAACTACCGCGTGCGTGGCGCCATGCTCGATGGCGTACGGAAAAGCGCGCCGTTGCCACGGCGAGCGCACGGTCGCATTCGCGCGCTCGAGGCAGCTCTTCTCGTGGCGGAGAGCGCCGCCGAAGATGCGGCGCCGGTTTCGGTACCCCGGACGCCCGACGCTCGAGCCAGCGAACAAAAACTCACCGAACACTTGGCCGACATGGCGACGGCGATGGCGGTTGGCCTTTTGGCGACGCCGACCGTGGGAGATGAAGGGGAACCGTCGGCCATCGATTCCGCAATGTCCCCTGAAGAGGCGGTCGTTCAGGCGGAGCTACGTCAGCTACTCATCGCCGCGCTCGATGATCTGCCCGAAGACGAACGCACGCTGGTGCGGCGTCATTACTTGGAAGGCGAACGTTTCGACCAGGTGGCCGCTTCGCTCGGCCTTTCCAAGTCGTGGGGCAGCCGCCTCCACACGCGCGCCGTCGCCCGTCTCACCAAGCGCCTTCGCCAGCTGACGCGCTGAGCTGTCGTTCAGGCGAGTCGATTTTTGGCAACTGAAGCCCGCCTGCGGCCGAGGGACCAACATGCGTATCTCTCGTTCGAACGAAGCTGTGTCTTCGCCCGCGGTCGAGGTCGAAGGGGCAGCGGACCCAGAAGCCAAACTGATCGCGCCCGAGCAGCCGAGCCACTTCGCTCGCCTCATTCACGGGCTCGGCCGGGAGCTCGATCGCGGCGAAGCGCTGGCCGAAGGGGCCATTCGCCACGGCGGCGCCGGCGGCGGCATGTCCCCCGAGGGGCTCATCGCGCTGCAGGCGGGCATCTACCGCTACAGCGAGGCGGTCGACCTGGTGACCAAGCTGGTCGACCGCGGCTCCCAAGCGGTGAAGACGACACTGCAAAATCAGTAGCTCCGTCGCAGCAGCGGCGTGCTCGGTGCTACGATATTCTCATGACGGTACGGCAGCGCGTCATCGTGGCGATGAGCGGTGGAGTCGATTCTTCGGTCGCCGCTGCGTGGCTCGTCGACCGTGGGTACGACGTCGTTGGCGTGACGCTGCACCTCTGGGACTACCCTGACGACGGATCGGTGCGCGGCCGATGCTGCGCTCCCGAGGACCAGCACGACGCCCGTCGTGTAGCTGATCATCTCGGGATCGCGCATTATTCGTTCGATCGCCGCGATTTGTTCGCCCGCGAGGTCGTGACCCCCTTCGTCGAAGCTTACCTTTCGGGATCGACGCCGAGCCCTTGCGTCGCCTGCAACCGAGCCGTGAAAATGTCCGAGCTCTTCGCCCTGGCCGATCGCCTGGGTGCCGAGAAGGTGGCGACCGGTCACTACGCTCGAACCGTTTGGAATCGGAACAGGGCCGAGCTTCACCGCGCCCGTGACGCTTCGAAAGACCAAAGCTACTTCCTCCACACGCTTTCCCAGGATCAGCTCGCACGGCTAGAATTCCCGCTGGGCGAAACCACAAAGGCGGACGTGCGCGCCGACGCCGTTTCACGTGGGCTTCCCGGAGCAACGAAGGGGGAAAGCCAGGAGCTCTGCTTCGTTCCCTCGGGGCGATACGATGTATTCGTCGAAGAACGTGCCGGAGGCAAAATTCGCCCTGGTCCCGTCGTCGACGCAGCGGGAGAAGTCGTGGGAGCTCACCGGGGTGTGCACCGATTCACGGTTGGCCAGCGCAAGGGGCTCGGAGTCGCCCTTGGTTCACCAGCTTTCGTCGTGGCCATCGAGCCCGACACGGCGACGGTGCGCCTCGGCGGCTCCGACGAGCTCCTCCACGTCGGTGCACGGCTGAGAGGGGCCCGTTTTTTCGACGACGTCGCCCTCCCCGTACGCGCGGAAGTCAAAGTGCGATATCGCCACGAAGGAGCACCCGCCCTCATCGTTCGCGATGCAGACGGAGCGGTGAGCGTTGCCTTCGAGCAGCCCGTGCGTGCCATTGCCCAGGGCCAGGTCGCCGTGGCCTACGCGGGTGATCGGGTGCTCGGCGGTGGAACGATCGAGCGCGCCGTGAGGTACGCCGAGGTGGGACGCCCCAACGAAACTGGGCTGAGGGAGGGGAGGGTACAAACTTGAGACGTGTATGGGTCGGATGCGTTGCCTGTTCGATGCTCGCCGCCTGTTCCCTCGGCGAGGGAGAAGGCGAGATCTCGAGCGACAAGCTGGCGGTAGCGGGGTGCTGGGACGGCCAATTCCAACTCGGTCCCGATTTTTTTGCTGCCGTTCCCTACCGCAATACGGTTTCCCTCCGTGTCCAGCACGGCGGCGATACCGAGGAAGTATCCGATGGCGCGATCATCCTCGTCGATGACATCGTGAAAGTTCGGGACATGATTGCAGCTCAGCCGGGTGCGGAGTTCCGCGTCGGGTTGCCGCCAGCCGTGGTGCCCCCCGGTTATCCGATCGTGGCCGATCCGGATCCCCCGCTCGTCCATGTCACCCTCTACCTGCATCGCTCTTGCCACGCACAAAACTCGGCCCTCTACTCGGTCGAGGGGGCGATCCGCTTTCACTCCCTGTTCAACGGCAATCTCAACGAGACCGACGCGGACCAAAAGCTTACCGACGCCGATTTCTCCGATATCACCATCGGCGACCCGCGGGATCGGTTGGAGATCGGCGGCGAAATCCAGAACACCAGCCATATTCAGGGCCACTTCAAGTTCTATTTTCAACGCGGCCAGCCCGCGCAGCCCTTCCCGTGAGCCATCGTCGGGAGCCGGTGCGCCTCGAGGTCACCGCCATCGCGCCGGGAGGTGACGGGCTCGCCCACGTCGTGCAAGGCCTTGGCCGGCGCGCGGTTTTCGTCCCGCGCAGCGCCCCCGGCGATGTTCTCGAAGCCGATGTGGATTTCACCCGCAAACCTGCGCGAGGGAGGGTTCTGCGCGTGCTGCAACCCTCCTCCATGCGCGTGCCCCCGCCGTGCCCTTTCGTCGATCGCTGCGGCGGGTGCGATCTCATGCATCTCGCGCTCGAAGCGCAGCAACAGGCGCACCTCGCTATCGTTCGAGCCGCGCTCGAGCGAGCCGCGGGACCGGTGCGCCCGATCGCCATTCACCCGCCAGCGCGCGGCACGGGCTACCGGACCCGCGCGAGGCTCGCAGTGGTGGCGCGGCGCGATCATGTGATCGTCGGCTATCGGCGGACGACGAGCCACACCGTGCAAGACATCGCGTCTTGCCTCGTGCTCGACCCCTCTCTCGATGCGGTGCTTGCGCCCTTGCGGGGTCTTTTCGCGGGTGAGCATGGGCAGGCCGACGTTTCGGTCGCCCTGGGACTCGGCGGCAAGCCCGTTGTCGAACTCCGGTGGAGGAGGGGCGACCCATCGGGACCTTTCTTCGCGTCGATCGAGACGATCGTCAACGCGGGGCAATGGGCTGGCGCCGAGGTATGGCTGCCGGAGGCAACCGAGCCGGCGCGGATCGGCGATCCGAGGCCGATCGCGACGGCGGCGGACGGCGAACCCCTCGTCCTTCCCTCCGGTGGATTTGCGCAGGCCAACCAAGCGATGAACGAAACGCTGGGCCAGCGGGTGCTCGTTCAAACGCGGCCTGCTGGACAGGCGATGGTCGAGCTCTTCGCGGGCTCGGGCAACTTCACGGTGCTCCTCGCGCGGCACGCGGCATCGCTCGTGGCCGTCGAGTCGGACGGGCGAGCCGCTGCGGCAGCTCGCGCGAACCTCGCTGCGCGCCATCTCCGTGCGCGGGTCATCGAAGCGGATGCGGATGCCTACGTCCTGCCGCCGGGCACCCGCACGGTGCTCCTCGATCCGCCTCGCGCCGGTGCCGCCGGCGCTTCTCGTCGACTCACCGCATCCAAGGCTCGGCGCGTCGTGTACGTCTCCTGCGATGTTCCGACCCTGGCCCGTGATGTGGAGATCTTGGTCACAGGTGGTTTTCGCCTTGCCGATGTGGAAATCTTCGAGATGTTTCCGCATACCAGCCACGTCGAAATCCTGGCTGTGCTGGAGCGGCCTCGGGGGGCGGAGGGGCGCGGGTGATCTCTCGAGTCGATCCGCAATTCGTTCTCGAGGTCGAGCGCTTCGCCCTTCGCTGTACTTGCGAGTCGTGCGGCGCTTTCGATCCGGAGGGCGAGAACTGCGCCTACGGCTATCCGACCGAGCCGCACCGTCGCCTCGAGCTCGTCCAAGCCGAGCAGTTCACGTTCTGCAAAGCCTTCGAGCTCCGATGAGGTCCCACCCGCCCACGCTGCTCAAAATGGCGCGGCGCACCATTCTCGACGAACACCTTTTCGGGCCGGGCGATCGTGTGTTGGTCGCCGTCTCGGGGGGGCCGGACTCGATGGCCTTGCTGCACGTCTTGGCGAAGGTTGGGCCGGAGCTCGGTGCGCGCGTCGCCGCGCACGGGATCGACCACGGCCTTCGGTCGGCCGCCCGCGCGGAGCTTGCGCTCGCCGAACGCCTCGCGGTCGAGCTAGGCGTGCCGTTTTCGTCGACGCGCGTCGAGGTTCACCCTGGCCCGAACCTCATGGCAAGGGCGCGGGCGGCACGCTACGAAGCTCTACAGCGAGCGGCTCGAGCCGGCTGCGGGGCACGGGCTCCGATGGTCTACATCGCCACCGGGCACCATGCCGAAGACCGCGCCGAGACCGTCCTCATCCGGCTGTTGCGTGGCACCGGACCGGCTGGGCTCGCTGTTCTACCGGCTCGCGCAGGTAACCTCATTCGGCCTTTGGTTCGCGCCCGGCGGGCCGATGTCATGGCTCACCTCGAACGGCATCATATTGCCTTCGCCGATGATCCAACCAACCGCGATCCCCGTTTTTTGCGGACGCGTGTGCGTCGCGAGGTCCTGCCGCTGCTCACCGAGCTCTCCCCGAGAATTGTCGAGCATCTGTGTGAGCTTGCAGACGCGAGCGCCGCGCAGACCACCTCGGGCACCGAGCCGATCCCGCTCCTCCTCGAGGGTCACCCGCTCGGCAGGGCGCAGCGCTCCGCGCTGGCGCGCGCCCTGGCCCAGCGAAACGCTCGAGTCCGCGTCCCCCTCGCAGGAGGAAAGATTGCCGGTATCGACCTTTCTTCTCGAACAATCGTGCTTATCAAGGGATGATGAGATGGAGTCGACGGCTCTGTCCCATGGTGGCATGCTCTAGGTGATGACTCGTTCCCGCTCGATGAGGTTTTCGTGAAGCAATCTCATAAGACTTTGCTCCTCTGGGTCTTACTCATCCTGATGTTTCTGGCCATCTGGCAGTTTCTCCAGTCCGATGGCACGAAGCCCGCTCCGGTCGCGTTCAGCGACTTCATGGCGCAGGTTCACGCCAAACCGGATGAACCCCACGTCGAGAAGGTCGTCATCAACAACCACGAGTATTCGTTCGAGGTCTACGATCCGGGCGCCAAAACTCGAAAGAAGAGCGTCACCATCGGCCCCGAAGCGAACGACGGGTTGACCAAAGAGCTCGTCGAGCACGGCGTGAAGGTCACCTTCGAAAAAGAAGAGCCGAGCCCGTTTTGGTCGAGCGCCCTGATGACGGTGCTCCCGATGGTCTTTCTTCTCGTGATGTTCTACCTCTTCATGCGCCAGCTGCAGGCCGGGGGCGGCAAGGCCATGAGCTTCGGCAAATCCCGCGCGCGGTTGCTGAACGAATCGCAGAACAAGGTGACGTTCGCCGACGTCGCCGGCATCGACGAAGCCAAGGACGAGGTCGAGGAGATCATCGCCTTCCTCAAAGACCCGAAAAAGTTTCAAAAGCTGGGAGGCCGTATTCCGAAAGGCGTGCTGATGATGGGCCCACCGGGTACGGGCAAGACCCTCCTGGCGCGTGCCATCGCCGGCGAGGCCGGGGTGCCCTTCTTCTCGATCTCGGGCTCCGATTTCGTGGAGATGTTCGTCGGTGTGGGTGCGAGCCGCGTTCGCGATCTGTTCGAGCAAGGCAAGAAGCACGCGCCCTGCATCATCTTCATCGATGAGATCGACGCCGTGGGACGCCACCGCGGCGCGGGCCTCGGCGGCGGTCACGACGAGCGCGAGCAGACGCTCAACCAGCTGCTCGTCGAGATGGACGGCTTCGAGTCGAACGAAGGGGTCATCATCATCGCCGCGACCAACCGGCCTGACGTGCTCGACCCGGCCATCCTCCGGCCGGGGCGCTTCGATCGACGCATCGTCGTACCGCGGCCGGACGTGCGCGGACGCGAAGGCATCTTGCGGGTGCACACCAAGAAAGTGCCGCTGGCTCCGGACGTCGATCTCGAGGTGATCGCCCGAGGGGCGCCCGGTTTCGTGGGCGCGGATCTCGAAAACCTCGTCAACGAAGCGGCTCTCCTCGCCGCGCGGCAGGACAAAGACGCGGTCTCGATGCAGGACTTCGAGATGGCCAAGGACAAGGTGCTCATGGGCACCGAGCGCCGTTCGATGGTCATGAGCGAGTCCGAGCGGCGCACCGCCGCGTGGCACGAGTCGGGCCATACCCTGGTCGGCAAGTTTGTCGTCGGCAACGACGAGGTGCACAAGGTCAGCATCATCCCGCGCGGGGCTGCTCTCGGCGTCACCCAGTTCTTGCCCACCGAAGACCGCCACCTCATGACCCGCGAGCAGGCTCTGGCCCGTATCGCCATGGCACTCGGGGGCCGTTCGGCCGAGGAGATCGTGTTCGGGGAGATCACCACCGGCGCCGCCGACGATATCCGGCGCGCGACCCAAATCGCGAGGTCGATGGTTTGCGAAGTTGGCATGAGCGAAAAACTTGGCCCGATTGCGTACGGCGAGCGAGAAGAGTCGGTGTTCCTCGGGCGTGACTTTGCGCAGCGACACCAGGACTACTCGGAGCGGACGGCGATCTCGATCGACGAAGAGATCACGCGCATCGTGGCCGAGCAGCACGAGGTCGCACGCCAGGTGTTGCTCCAGCGGCGGGCGCAGCTCGACGCGTTGGCGCAGGCCCTCCTCGAGCGCGAAACCCTCGATTCGGAAGAGATTCAGGCGGTCATCGAAGGACGTCCTCTGCCTCAGCGCGCCAAGATCGTTATCCCCTCGTGGAGCGAAAAGGAAAAGGCACAGAAGGAGAAGCGCAGGGCGGCCAGCATTTTCGGCGCGCCCAAACCCGCGACGAGCGGGTAACGAAAGGGGAGGTGGGGCCAAAGGATGTTGCCAGCAGTAGGTCGCTTGGTCGATTGGGTACGGCTGGCGACACCCGCACTGGTAGGTGTCCTGGCGACCGTTCCCGTTTCACGCCCCACGGCTGCCGACTTGCCGACGGAGCGCGCCTCCGGGTACGCGACGCGCAAAGAGCCGCTGCCGAGCTGCGATCCGAACGAAGAGGAGGCGCCGGACGATTCACGTCTCCAGGTCGAAACGTGGGCCACTCTCTTCAACGTTCATACCGGTGAGGCGATCCCGCTCTCGAGCGAAGAGCCCGACCTCCATCGGTTTTGTGAAGTGTTGGCCGACCGAGTGACGGCGTCGCGGACGGATCTCGACCCTCGCCTCCTCGAGCTGCTGCGCCAAATTGCCATCCGCAATCCGGGGACCCGCATCGAGCTCGTCTCCGGCTATCGCAGTCCGAAGCTCAACGAAATGCTGCGCAAGAAGGGACATCGCGTTGCCTCGCACAGCCAGCATTCCCTCGGCCACGCGGTCGACTTCCGGATCATCGGGCTAACGCCCGCCCAGATGAAGCAAGAGCTCGCGAAGCTCCGCTGGGACGGCGGAATCGGGCAATACGACAAGTTCAGCGACCGATTCGTGCATGCCGACGTCGGTCCCAAGCGGGAGTGGTACGAACGTCGCTGATCGCATTGCCACTACTTGCTCCGTGGTGGCGGCTGCAGATACGAGTCAGGAGGAGAACATGAACGTGCTCTTGTTTCTGATTTTCGGACTCGTTGTTGGCGCACTCGCTCGGTTGATCGTTCCAGGTCGCGAGCCCGGTGGCTGGGTGATTTCGCTGGCTCTCGGCGTTGCGGGCGCGTTTCTCGGCGGTTTTCTCGGCCGCGCGCTCGGAGTTTACCGCAACGACGTGACGACCGGCGGATTCCTGATGTCCCTCATCGGCGCCGTCATCCTCGTGGGGCTCTATCACGCGGTAACACGCCGTCGCCTGCTGCGTTGATGCGCCGGGCGGAGCTCGGGCCTCTCGGCGGCACTAGGGTGCAGCAAGGCTGACCTGCAGAAACGCCGCCGAGAGGAGCCGAGGACCGCCGCTGAGGATCGCTCGCGCTCCCGCGCCGGTCACGAAGGCGCCGTAGCCCGCGCGCAACCCTAGTCCTTCGAGTGGCGCGTAGCTGACCGATGCGTCGAGCTCGTGACCTAGAAACGACGCCTCGTTCGCGATGTTCTGGCCGACGGGGGCGAGCGAGGCGGTAAACCAAGGACCTTTGGGATCCGCCAGGCGGATGTATCGGTAGCCGATAGCGACGCTGACATCGTCGGATGGGCTCGACGTCACCGTCGCTGCGCCGTCGACGATGTTCGACCAGGCATAAAGGCCCATCTGGCCGAGACCAGCGCGCGCATCGGGCAAGATGGGGTCGAACCGGCGGACGGTCCCGCTGAGCTGGCCGTCATCGCCCGTCGCGTAAGAGCCCGCGAGCGACCATTTGGGGCGAAGCGGCCAGGTCGTCTGCCAATCGATGTGGGCAGTCGCTCCCCACGCCGCCAGATCTCGGTTGCCGCCAAAAATGGCGACGCGACCGAGCTCGTAGGCGAATTCGGCGGCATAAGTAAGGCCGGACTGATCGCCGAAGAGCCTCGCGTCGACGACGATCGTGTCGCTCGGCGTGAGGGATCCAGGCACCGGGTAGCGCACCACCCTGGCGAGCCCCAATACCTCCCCATGCAGCAGGGGATCGACATGGACAGCCCCGGCGAGCGCGTAAAGCTGGGTCCCGGTACCGCCGCTGCCGGCACCGGCTGACGCCGCCTGCTCTCCGTATTGGGGCGGTAGCGAGCCGGGAGGGGTGAGCAGCGCGGCAAACGCTCCGAGGTCGAATTGGCGCAGCGTCCAATGACCCCGCGCCGCGTCGAGGGATCGCGGCACGAGCTCCCAATCGGAGATCCCGACCAGCCGCCCTTCCCCGAGAGCGATCTCTTGCCTGCCGATGCGAAGAAACGAGGGGTGGGTGTCGGGCGTCCGCCATTCGACGAACGCGGCGTGAAAGGAAGTCGTCGCTGCGCCGCCGCTCCGGTCCGTGCTCGCGGGGCTCGGGAATCCTGCGAGCCGCGCGTCTTGCACGACGATCGTGCCCGATAGCGGACCGCGTTCGACCGTGAGCCCGAAACGCGCTCGCTCGTGAACGACCCACTGATGATCCATTGCAGTCGCCGCAAGAGGTTGGGATCCCAGGATCGCGAGGTCGGCTTCGGAAGCTGCGACGGGGTGGTGATAGTACTCGCCGCGCGAGCGAAGCTCCAGGCGCGGTCGAAACCAGAACTCCCCAATCGCAACCCCGTCGGGAGGACTCGCGGGCTGCGCGGCCGCGAGCTCGGCCCGTGCGAAGATCGCGCCTGCGATCGCGACGAGGGCTGCAGCTCTGCGCCTCATCGCACGGTGACCGGCATCTCGACCTGCACCCGATCGGTGACGCACTCCTTGGCCGAGCAAACCGAGAGCGCCAGCGTTCCTCCGATCTTCGCGTCGCCGGCGCGCGCTCCCTGGAATCGTGCGGTAAAACGAGCTTCGGTCTTGGTGTAAGTCCCCTGCGCACGGGTGAGCTCTGGATGTTCGAAGCTGACGACGCCGCCCGGGTCGGCCGCAGTCTTGAACTTGTAGGGGAACTCCTCGTTGACGTGGTAGCCGTCCTTCGCGGCGAGCACGACTTCGAGCTCCCCGGCCCCGCCGACGCTCACGGTGGCCGGAGCCTGAGCGTCCAACACGAAATGTTGCCCGGCGCTGTGGGCTTTGGATGTCCGGATGGGAGGTGCCGAGGGTTCATTGGAGCTCGGCATGGCCGTTTTTGCCGGCGCTCTCGCGGCGCTCGCCGCTCTCGGTTCGCCCGCCGTCGGCGGTGATGTGCGCGTTGCGCCGCACCCTAGCAACAAGGCGATGCAAAATGCGTGACCTTGCTTCATGGGCGACGAACATACCAGCGCCAGTGGTACGCTGGGTAGCGGGGTAAGTCATAGCGGGGTCAGTCTTTGACCAGGAGGCAACCGTGGACAAGGAACTGCGAAGAAAGATCTGCCGTCTGATTGCCGGGCTCGTGGTGGCCGACGACGATCTGAAACCGGAGGAAGAAGCTTTCTTGGATCGTTTGCTGGCCACATTCTCGATACCGCCGAGCGAACGAGACTCCATCTTCCCGATCATCGATCGCTCCGAGGCCGCGCAGATGATCCGCGAGCTGCCCAAAGACGCACAGGCAACCGCGCTCTCGCTGCTCATCGAAGCGACGGCCGCGGACGGCATCGTCGCTCCCGAAGAGCAGGCCTACCTCGAGGCGGTTGCTGCCGAGGTGGGTGTCAGCGGGGCGGAGCTCGAGAAGCGCATCGCGCTGCAACTGTCTCAGGTGCCCATCTGAGACCTCTAGGCCTGCTCTCGAATGAGCTGCAGGAGCGTGTCGCGGTCGTTCTGGCTGGGATCTTCCACGATTTTCTCGAGCAGATTCTCGAGCACCTCGCCCACGCGGCGGCTCGGCGGGATGCCGAGCTCGCGCATCACGTCCGTTCCATCGACGGCGAGCTCGCGTACCGACAGCGCATCTTTGGCCGCGAGCACGGCTGCCACCCGAGCCTTGAGGCGTTCGAGACCTTCGAGATCGGGCTCCACGTCTCGGCCCTTGCCTAGAAGGTCGGCACGGTTCAGCGCGTAGAGGTCCTCGACACGTTCGCGAGAGACGCGTCGAATCCATCGACGAACGGCGGCATCGCTCCACTGGTCGGAGTAGCACACGAGGTGGTGTTGCACGAGGCTTGCGATTCGCTCGCGCTCCTCGTTGGAAAACCGAAGCCGCTCCAGAATGGGGCGTGCCATCTCTGCGCCCACGGTCTCGTGGTTGTAGAAGGTATAGTCGCCGGTTTTTTCGTTGCGCTCCCTCGTCTTCGGCTTGCCGATGTCGTGAAGGAGAGCCGCGATTCGGAGCGGCGGGTCGCCGGTACAAGCGTCGAGGCAGGCCATCGAATGGGTCCA
This sequence comes from Polyangiaceae bacterium, assembly GCA_036395495.1. Taxonomy (GTDB): domain Bacteria; phylum Myxococcota_A; class Polyangia; order Polyangiales; family Polyangiaceae; genus DASWDH01. The sequence goes on along the minus strand of DASWDH010000214.1, from coordinate 1,997 downwards.
AACGTCGTAGGCATGGTGACGGTTTTGTTCGCAGCCCACCGAATCCAGCATCTCCGGAAGCGTCACCCCCAAGATGCCCGTCGTTCGCATCACGTCGAAGGCGATGCTCGGCCGTTTCGCGCGCATCGTCTTCACCCACTCGTCGCGGATGCGCTCCGCGCTCACCTTGCGGTAGGTGGAAAGCGTGGGGGCAATGGCGTCGCGCGTGCGAGGATCGATCGCGCATTCGAGCGTGGCCGCGAAGCGGGCCGCCCGCAGAACGCGAAGGCCATCTTCCGAAAATCGCTCGAGCGGATCGCCCACGGCACGAAGCACCCGCGCGTCGAGATCTTTGCGACCTTCCCAGGGGTCGATGAGGGCGGGCGCCAAGGGATCGATGGCAATGGCGTTGATGGTGAAGTCGCGGCGCGCGAGGTCGGCTGCAATGTCGTCGACGAACACCACCGCGTCGGGACGCCGCCCGTCGGAGTAAGTCGTTTCACCGCGGAGCGTGGTGACTTCGTAGGATATGCCGTGCACGATGACGCTCACGGTGCCGTGCTCGATGCCGGTCGGTATGACCCTCGAAAAAAGCCGCATCACCTCGTCCGGCCTGGCATCCGTTGCAACGTCCCAGTCGCTGACGGGTTTGCCGAGCAACATATCGCGAACGCACCCGCCCACGATCCAGCCGTGCCGGCCGGCGTCGCGCAGCCGGGTGCAGATCCCGATCGCATCGCGGTCGATGCGTGCGACGAGACTTTCGAGGTCGAGGGTCGAGGTCACCGCCTCGGTGTATCACGTGTGCGCTGGGCACCCAGGATCGGCTGGGAGCGGATCCGCCTATTTGGCCCAGGGGTTGACGATCTCACCGCCGCCCAAGGCGGGAGGCGGAGTCGATTTTTGGGCCTTGTCGTCGGGGGGAGGCTTCTTCGCGGGCGCAGCGGGTCTCGGAGCGGCGAGCCTGGTGAGCTTCACCTTCATCCTCTTCTCCGATCCGTCGAGCACGAGTGTCTCGGTCTTGTAACCGTCGCGGCGGACCTCGACCGTGATTTTCTTGCCGGCCGGCACGTCGACGGTGAGCGGCGAAGGGCCCCAATCGTGTCCGTCCTGAAAGACGTGGGCATCGAGGGGATCGCAAGCGAAAAGCACGTGGATCGCTTCCGGCGTGGGAGGCGGCGGAGGCGTTGCGGCCGGGGGGGGTTCGAGCGGCGGTTGCACCGCGGGCGTCTCCCAAGGAGCCGGGCCGAGCGACGCGGTGCTGCTCGAGCTCTTCGCGAAAATGCCGAGGACGATCGCGATCGCCGCGGCCACACCGGCGAGACCGGCGTAGACGCCCCACCGCCCGCGCGAACGGCCCTTGGGAGTTGCCGGCACCGGCGCCGGCATGCCCCGTTCTTTGAAGAAATCGGCGGGAACATTGAAACCGCCGGAGCGAGACATCATCTCGGGTACGGCGTCGGGAATCATGCCGCGGGTCAGCTTTTCGAGATCCTGCGCGACCTCGTCCATCGTTTGGTAGCGCTGTTCGGGCTTCTTGGAGAGCGCCTTCAGAACGATGGCCTCGAGGCCCGGAGGGACGTCTTGCGCCGGCACGAGTGCACGGATCGGCACGGGCGCCTTGTACATGTGCTGGGTCAAGATGCCCATGAAGCTGTCGGCATCGAACGGGACACGCCCGCTGGCCATCTCGTAGAGGATGACGCCGAGCGCGTAGATGTCCGTTCGCGAGTCGACCGGTGCACCCGCCGCCTGCTCGGGCGACATGTAATGCGGCGTTCCGAACACCGAGCCGGCGCGCGTCAGCTTCGACGTCCCCGAGGACACCTTGGCGATGCCGAAGTCGAGGATTTTGACGAAGTCCGCATCGGCTCCACGCGGAATGAGGAAGATGTTGTCGGGCTTGAGGTCGCGGTGCACGATGCCCCGCTGGTGGGCAGCCGCGAGCGCGTCGGCGATTTGCTGCGCGACGTTGACGAGCCTCCGAAGAGGTACCGGTCTCGTTTCTTCGAGCACGC
>DASWDH010000213.1:0-3519 GCA_036395495.1 Polyangiaceae bacterium | reverse complement strand
TCTCGCATTCGAAAAAACCAGCCGCAAGGCCCGGCCAGCCACGCTTCGCCGAACCGAGAATCTGCCTGTCCGGTCAGTTTGAGTGGCCGCAGAAGTCGCTCCGATGATCGATCTGGTAGCGAGAAGTCTGCGGCAGTAATGTCAGTCATTCTGCCGCCGCGTCGGTCGGGAATGTGCCGCCCGCATAGAAGTAGTAGTTCGCGGTGTAAGACACCTTTTGTTCCGTGTTGATGGTGCTCGCGGTGCAGCCGTCGCTCGGTGCAACGCCGCCGTTCGTGTCGAGGCGCTGCACGGCACTGACGTTCGCGAAAATCCCTTCGCCGCTGTTCGACACGGCTTTCAGCAGTAAAAGCGGAATGGAGTTGGCATTGGGCGACGGTGCAGAACCGACGCGACTACCGACGACGGCGCTGCCGTCGCTCGACTTCCAGGTAGGACCGGCATAGTGAGAGCCGAGCACCGCGCAGGTGCCATCGTAAAGCGTTGCCTCCGGTGCTTTGAAAACCCACGCGTACGTCGTCCCGCCATCCACGCCTGCATCACTCGCGCTGGCGGCGCAGCTGTAGATTTGCGAGCCTTTGGCGTAGTACCTCGCGACGAGCGTCGATCCTTGAGGCGCCTCCAAGCCCGCCGCTACCGCCGGCGTGGTGAGTGGTCCGGTCGGACCGCAGTCGTGGGCGGAGTCGTTAGCGGAATCGGAAGCGGCTTCCGGCGCTGCATCGACGGTCTCGTTCCCCGCCGCGCCGCCGCTGCTCACGACGTTGCCGGCTGTTCCGCTGCTACCTCCACTCTTTCCGCCTTGTCCGCCCGAGCCACCGCTTCCCGCGGAGCTCGGCGATCCGCTGGGATCGTCGGAACCGCATCCGGAGCCGAGTGAAGCAGCCAGTACCGCGATCACCGGCGGGATGACCGCCGCACGCACTTGTTTCAACATGGGTTCGTCCTTTCGAGGGGTACACGGATCCATCCGAGCCGTTGCAGGCCTCGTGCGGCGTTGCCAACTCGCTGCCCCTGTGGCGCCCCATTACGCAGCTCACGTCAAAAAGTTACGAGCACGCGCCGAAAGTGGGCGGCGACCTGCGCACATCGTGAGTAACGCCGCTACACTGCCGGCACATGCGTTGTGAGCCGCGGAGGGTTCGGAACTTCTGCCGCGGTCGGGTGTCGATCGCTCCAAGATACAGCTACGCACCGTTCGGCCCCGAACCGTGGTCTGCGTAGAGGAGCGTTCCCCCCCACGGGGGTTTTTGGTGGAACTTGAGGAATTTTTTTGCGGACCCGACAACGAACGGGTTCGCTCTCGGGGCCTGCGTGGTTACTCGGCGCGGCCTTCGGCCCGCCTGCGGCGGGTGCGTCTGCTTCGAGGCTCGCTCAAGTGACCTTGCAAGGCCGGCGCCGGCCGACTAAGGTTCGCGGTCCTACGGGAGTGGCGCGGGTTTTCGCTCGTGGCTCCTCCGAAGATTCAGCAAACATTTCAGGTCGTTGTAAGCCGGGGTCTCCACCGGTTACCGCCAAAAGGAGCTCGTTCATGGCACGCGTTACAGCCGAAGATTGCCTGGACCGCGAAGAGAATCGTTTCGCGCTCGTCGTGCTGGCAGCCGCGCGAACCCGACAGATCATGAAGGGATCCCACGCGCTGGTTCGAGCCAAGAACAAGGCTGCGGTGCTGAGTCTGCGCGAGATTGCGGCGGGTAAGGTCCATTTCAATCGCCCGAGCAATGAGGTGGTCGAGGAGTGGATCGACGCCGCGCCGAAGCGCAATCCCTGAAGCCGCTCCGTTCTTCGCCCCGGTCCCCACTGGGCCGGGGACAAAGAACTCGAAGCTGGGTCTCGCGCGCACTACGACGACGCGGCTTACTACTCGAAGACCTATCGGGCTCGCACTGACGACGTGGCGTTCTACGTCGGTCTCGCCCGCAAGCGCCGCGGCGCGGTGCTCGAATATGGCGCAGGAAACGGCCGCATCGCTTTGCCGACGGCACGAGCAGGGTTCCCGATCACGGCGCTCGATCTATCGAAGCCTATGCTCGATGATTTTCGAGCACGCCTCGAAGACGAGAACGAAGAGGTGCGCCGGCGGGTGACCTTGGTGCGCGGCGACATGCGGTATGTGCGCTTACGAGATCGCTTCGACCTCGTGACCTGCCCGTTCAATGCCTTCTTACACCTCTATACGCGGGCGGATGTCGAGCGCTTCTTGGGCCGTGTACATCGGCACCTGGCACCTCGTGGCGTCTTCGCGTTCGACGTGTCGGTGCCCAATCCGCACGAATTCGTGCGTGACCCCGACCGCGCCTACCACTGTCCGCGGTTCCGTTATCCTTCGACGGGCGAGATGGTGCGCTACACCGAGCGATTCGACTACGACCAAGCCCGCCAGATCTTGTTCGTCACCATGGAATTCTTTCCCGAGGGGCGGCCGAAGGCGTCGTGGATGGCGCCGCTCGCCCATCGCCAGTTTTACCCGCAGGAGCTCGAGGCCCTGCTCCACTACAACGGCTTTGCCGTCGAGAATGCATGGGGGGATTACAAGGGGAGCAAGCTCGACCGCTACAGCGAAACGATGGTGCTCACCGCTCGCGCGCGCCGCATGCGGGCACGGACTTTCGAGGCCTGAGCTCGGTGGTTGCCGGCACCGGGCGGGTGACTTAGGTTGCCCGGGAACCATGGCTCGCGATTTCTACTCCGTCCTCGGACTGTCGCGCCAGGCCACGAGCGACGAGATCAAGAAGGCCTACCGCAAGCTCGCGGCCAAGCTGCACCCGGATAAAAGTCCCGGCAACAAATCGACCGAGCAGCAGTTCAAAGACGTCAACCGCGCCTACGAAGTGCTCGGCGACGCCAAGAAGCGATCGCTCTACGACGAGTTCGGGGAGGAGGCGCTGCGCGAAGGCTTCGATCCCGAGCGGATGCGACAGTATCGAAACTGGAGCGGCCGGCAAGGTTCGCCCGGCAACGTCGGGGGGATGCCCTTCAACATCGAAGACCTGTTTCGCGGCGCCGGTGGGGTCGCTGGGGATGGGGGCGGAGTCGGCGGTAGCGGCGCCGTGGGCGATATCTTCGGCGACCTGTTCGGCGGCCGGCGGCGCAGAGGCGGACGCACCTCGATGAGAGGTTCCGACCAAGAGAGCGAGATCACGATCGACTTCACCTCCGCCGTGAAGGGCGGCACTTTCACGCTGCGCAAGAGCGAGTCGGACGAGCCAATCACGGTGAGGATTCCGCCCGGTGCCGACGAGGGAAGTCGGCTGAGGATCGCAGGACAGGGCGGGCCTGGGCCGGACGGCGGCGCGCGCGGCGATCTGCTGCTCCACATTCACGTGCGACCGCATCCGTTCTTCCGCCGCGAAAAGAGCGATCTCCACCTCGACCTGCCGGTCACCGCCGGTGAGGCTTATTCCGGCGCCAAGGTCAAGGTTCCCACGCCCGATGGCTCCGTCACGCTCAAGGTGCCGCCGCATACGCAGAGCGGGCAGGTCGCCCGTCTGAAGGGCAAGGGGGTCACCAAGAAGAACGCCG
>DASWDH010000212.1:0-9470 GCA_036395495.1 Polyangiaceae bacterium | reverse complement strand
GGAGACGGTGTGCGACAAGCCGAAGGGATTTCCGATGGCCACCACCCAGTCACCCACGTCGATGGCGTCCGAATCCCCGAGAAGAAGAGGATTCAGGTTCTTCTCCTCGACGCGCACTACGGCCACGTCCGCCGGTTTGTCGCGGCCGACGATCTTGGCAGGAACTTCGCGCTGGTCGGCGAACTTGACCGAGACCTCGGTGCCGTCCTCCACGACGTGGTTGTTGGTCAAGACGAGACCGGCCTTGTCGTAGACGAAGCCGGTTCCCAGCCCCTCTCCGACGATGCGCCGCCGGCCGCCGGGCCGCACTTCCTCGATGCGGCTGATGATCGTGACCACGCCGGGATCGGCCGCCTTGGCCAGCGACGCGAACGACAGCGGAACCAGCTGCGTCGGGCCGGCCTGCGCGGCCGGATTGACTTGCGTGGTCGGCGACGCAGCGGGCGGATCGAGCGCCGCGGACGCGAGCGGTGCGCTCGGCGGGACGAGTACCGCGCCAGGAGGCAGCCCCGCTTCGTCGAGCGGACGCTCCTCTCCGGGCCAAAGTCGTTTGCAGCCGTTGCCGACGACCAGAATCGCGAACGCCAACGCCACGAAGCGCTTCACGAGCCTTTGGACACCTCCACGAACCGAAGACGCAGATCGTAGAGCGCTTGGTCGAGCAGGCGTTCCTCTTCGCCGGTCAGGTTGTTTCGCGTTTTTTCCTGAAGAATTCCAAGAAGGTCAATGGTCTGCCGCGCCAGCGGCAGGTTGCGTTCGGCCGCCTGCCCCTCGAGCGTAGGCGCGTCGCCCATGTGCACGAGCGCCGAGTGGCTGAGCGAAAGCACGAAAGTCGAGAAATCGATCGCAGGCAGCTCATCGCTCGAGTTGGGCGCGTCATGCCAGCCGCCGGTTGGTTTTTTCGGTTCGCCCACGTTCTTATCCATCCGCGAAGGGGACGTCAGGGGGTACCACCCGTGCCGGAAGAACCGCCGGACGAGCTGCTGCCCAACGCTGGCTGCGTAAGGGTGACGCTGTCGGCGTTGGCTGCCGAGTCGGGCAGGTCCCTCAAGTACCTTTCCACGTCCTTCTCGTCGAGCACGCCGCTTCTCAGATTGCGCTCACGTACGCGCACGTCGAGATCCCAAGGGGTTTTCTGAGTCGTCATTCGATCTCCTTCTTGCAATGGTGCAATGCGAAAATTCAGGATGGTTCGCCCTTTCGTCCCAACGAGACGAGCGGCGTATCCGAGCAAAGAGCTCGTTCGGCGTCACGGATCTCACCTTCGGTAGCAGGCCGAACGTCGAGCACGGTCACATCGAAGCGCAAAGTTTCCCCGGCCAGCGGGTGATTCGTATCGACCACGCACGACTCCCCCTTCACTTCGAGCACCGTCATCGGCACCGTGCCGCCGTCGTCCGATTCAGCGACGAACTCGTCGCCCACGTCGATCTCGCCCGGATGAGGGAAATCGCTGCGGTCAATCTCGAGAACGGCGTCGGGGTCGTATTCGCCGTATCCATCGGCGGGCCGCACGACGACCGAACGCGCGTCCCCCTTCATCATTCCTTCGACGCCGCGCTCGAGCCCCGGCACGATTTGACTATAGCCGTGCAAATACGAGAGCGGCGTTTCCTCGTCGGTACGGTCGAGCACGTCCCCGTCCTCGTCGTACAGCGTGTACGCGAGCGTGACGAACGTATCGGGACCTACCTGACCGGCAAACGTCATTTCAGCGGCTGTCTTCTGCCATGTGCCCTGGAAAGCCGCAAGCGCCGGGCACTCTGGCCGGAAGAGGTAGCATGGGTAAGTCATTTTCTCGTCCGGTTCCTTGCTACTTAGGACTTTCGAGCTCCTGCGGGTGAACGATCTTACCCGCAACCGCCGAGGCGGCGACGACCAGCGGACTTGCCAGATAAACTTTGCCCGGTCCGCTCCGCCCGGGAAAATTCCGATTGATCGCAGAAACCGTGACCTCGTTCGAGTCGAGCGAAACGCCGGGGCCGGCCCGAATGCAGGCTCCGCACGAGGGCTCGACGAGCATCGCACCCACCTTCTCGAAGGTCTCGATATAGCCCTTTTCTTCAGCGTAGCGCCGGATATCTTGCGACCCGAACTGCAGGTAGAGCTTGACGCCGGGTGCGACGCGCTGGCCACGAGCAACGGCTGCTTCGAGGACGGAAGCGTACATGTCCATGTCCGACTTCTTGCCGCCGGTGCACGAACCTCCGTACGCAATATCGATACGAACCTCGCCCTCCTGTCGGCCGAGGTCACGCAGTGGGATTCCGTTTCGGGGGTCGCCTGGGAGGGCCACCATCGGTTCAATCCTGGACAGGTCGAGCTCGAACGTTTCCGCGTAGGAAGCGTCGGGATCGCTTCGCACGAAGCGGCTGCGTACAGAAGCTTCGTCGAGACCACGCTGGCGAGCCAGGTAAGCGACGATCGCGTCATCGGCTTCGATGATCCCGGTGAAACCGCCCGCTTCCACCGCCATGTTGGTCAGGGTCGCCCGCTCGTCGAGCTCGAGTGCCCTGGTGCCTTCTCCGGTGAATTCCAACACCTTGCCGATCCCGCGCCCGCTTCGCCAGAACGGCTGCGCAAGTAGATGGAGCATCACGTCTTTGGCGCACACACCCCGGGCGAGACGCCCCGAAAGCACGAAGCGTACAGACTCGGGCACCCGCAGGCGCACGTCGCGCGTAAACCACGCGTTGGCGAGATCGGTGGCCCCCACGCCAAAAGCAAGGCACCCGAGGGCTCCGGCCATGCACGTGTGCGAGTCTGACCCGATCACCAGCTGGCCAGGCAACGCGATCTCCTCGATGACTTTGTTGTGGCAGATCGCTTCGGAACCGGCCGGTTTTCCGTCGCGTGAGACGTCGCCATAGAGCCGAATCCCCTGCTCGCCGGCGAAGCGCCGCTGCACCGTGGCGAGAGACGCCGCCTGATCGCGCAAGCCCATCTCGACGTGTGCTTTGGGCATGACCAGATCGAGAAAGGTGAGATGGTCGCGAAAAGCAAAGACGCTGGCAGCATCGGCGACCGCCGCGTCTTTGCCGAAGCCGCTCCGAAAGAGAGCCTCCGCCATCGGGGTGACGTATTCGTGGGAGAAGCGGACGTCGGCGCGCACGAAAAGCGCGTCGCCGCAAGCGACGGCGGGAACACCGAGCTTGTCCTCGCGCGCTTCGACGACGGCGTGCGCAGCGATGATTTTTTCGGCGATCGTCATCGGCCGAGGAGGCGTCGCCACGCGAGGCGGCGCGACCTGGCCGGCCATGCGCTGCCGGTTGTACGCGAAGAGGCCCCCGTGGGTGACGATCGAAGCACTGATCGCGTCGAGACCGCGGGTGAACGCCTCGATGGGAATCGGCTCTCCGCGCTCGATACGCTCGAGCAGCGAAAAATCCGTGGAGACCAGCAAGCCGATGTTCTGCGCGTTTTGCGCATAGATCTTCTCGACGCTCTTGGCGAAGACGACCCGGATGCCCGCCGCAAGCTCGGAATACGGCGCGGTTTCACGCGAGGACCCGCAGCCTTTGGAGGCGCCGCTCACGATGACCTCGAATTGGCCCGCGGCGACGGCGTCCTTTTCGACGATGCCGCCACGAAGGCCAACGAGGCAATAACGAGCCAGGGTCTCGTCGTAGTAGTAGCAAACCCATCCGGGCGTCAGCTCGTCGGTCGACACGTTGTCGAGCAGCGGGCGAGCCGGATCGAAGCGCAGTGTCTCGCCCCGCAGCTGACGAACGAGCAACTCCTGATCAGCGGTGAGGTAAAGAACGCGCCCCTTGACCTCGAAAATCCCGCCACAAACCGGCATTGGATAGAACCTAGCGCGGAGCCCTCGGCTCGGCCATGCCGAGCCCTTGCGACTTTCATCCCGAGGGTTTGGAATCGGGCCCTGCCTGCGCCGCAAGTTCGAGCATCATCGTCAGGGCGAGTTCGAGCTCCTCCTCGGACGGCTGCTGCGGCGCTGCCGCGAGGGCGTGCTTGAGTTCGAGGAGCTTCGCTCCGAACTGCTGATAACGCTGGCGAATCCGATCGGTCGGAGCTTCGGCCAACCACCGCTCGATGACTTCGCGCAGCTCGTCGATGTCGCTGCTGGCCAGCAGCTTGGCCATCTGCCGCGCCATGGGAACGGTGCTGTCGCTCGCCTTCACCCACGCACCATCCCCCAACTCTCACGGAGCCGCAACCTTCGGACCTCCCCACCGGCCGAGCCTGTGTCGCTGGCTGGATTTCCTGGTTCACGGTCGTTGGAAAGTTGGTGATAAGAAGGGTCGTGCGTAGCGTGACCCTGGGTTGGCTTGCGATCATGGCGGTTGGCTGCCGGCGCGACACGTCGACGTCGCCATCGGATGCTTCGCCGATGATCGGGGCTTCTGCTGTGCGGCCAGCAGAGGTGGCGAGCGCCACCGCATTGTCGACGTTGCTAGGTGACGTCGACTCCGGGGCGCAGGCGAGGAAGCGAAGCGCAACCGGTGCGAGAGCGGACGAACGGATCCAGGTGCCCACCGGTCGGTTCATGGCCGGCAGCTTGCCCGGCGACGAAGGACGCGAACCGCGGAGTGAACCCATTCAGCTGCCGTTCTCGCTATCGGCTTACGAGATCGATCGACTGCCCTATCCCAACGATCCCGCCCAACCCCCGCGCACCGACCTGACTCGCAGGGAGGCGGCACGGCTCTGCGCGCAGCGCGGCGAGCGGCTCTGCTCCGAGCTCGAGTGGGAAAATGCGTGCAAGGGGACGGCGAACGACGCATACGCGACGGGTGATGCTTGGGATCCCGCTTGCAGCCGCGAACCAACGACGTGCGCCTCGGGCCTCGGAGTTCTCGGAATGGGAGCGCTGCGCGAATGGACGGCGAGCGACGTGCTTTCTCTCGACAAGGACGACAAGTCGCTCGGGGCGGTGCGCGGAGCATCCCCATCGGCCGAGCCGAACGATCATCGATGTGCTCGGCGGATCGCGCTCGCCAGCACGGCGCATGCGCGTGACATCGGATTCCGCTGCTGCACAGGATCCCCGAACGCCGCGACGATTCCAGCGACGCGCCTGGGGCCCGCCGCGAAGAAGATCTCGCTCGACCCAGCGCAGCTGGCCCAGATTTTCGCCGGTATCCCTCAGCTCGCCTCGGTCAAAGACTCCATCCGCTATTTCGCAGAACCGGACGACACGGCCACGGTCCTCCGTCGCGGTCGCACGGCACAAGGACCGGCCGATCTCGAAGGATTCACGCTCACGACGAGTCCTTTGCTGTGGAACCCTGCCCCCGGCGAGGAGGTCGTGGTGGTGCTCGGTCACGGCGCGAAGGATTCGTTCATCGTGGCGCTCTATCGTTTGCCCGAGAACCGTTACCGGCTCGCCTCGAGTCTTCTTCTCGTCAACGACTTGGGACCGTTCGCACTCGCTTACCACCCCGAAGTGCGCGAACGGCTGATCTGGTCGTCGTGCTGGAAATGTACCGGAGAAGGGGGAACGGTCTCTTTGCGCGACGGCCGACGGATCATCATCGTGCAGCAGTAACTTTGCGGTCGCACCACCTCGCCAGTTGCTTGGGCAAGCGGAATGGCACCGTCCTGCGGCGCTTCCGACCAGCGGCGAGTATATCGCCGGCCTCGCCGGGACGTTACGTGGGCAACGTCCTGCAATTGCCGAACTAGTGTTAGGGCACGAGCGGGGCAGACAATTCGAATCTCGATCGGCCGCCGCGATCGCCGAGCACGAGCTCGGCACCGGCAACGCGAGCTGCCTCCGACGCACAATAGAGACCGAGCCCCCGGCCATAGCGAGCTTCGTACCTCGACTTGGCGGCGGTTTGTCCAGGAGCCGTTACCACCACCTCGCGCAGGTGTTCGGGGACCGGGGGTCCGTCGTCGATCACGATCACGTAGCCGCGGTCGGCTCGCGCGGTATACTCGAGAATGACTTTGCCCCCTGGCGGCGAGTGCTGCAGCGCATTGGCCAGTAAGTTGTCGAGCGCACGATTGAAAAGGTACCCGTCGACCAGAATGGCGTAAGCGCGCTCGTCCGCCAGGAGCTCGACTTCGATTCCCGAGGTCGCTGCCAGGGGTGCCCACCGCGCGATTGCGTCGGTGGTCGTCTTTTGCAGTGGCGTCGTCTGACCCACCGGCGGCGCGGGAGCGAACGCCCGACTCAGCACGTCCAGATTGCCGATGATGTGGCCGAGCGCAGCACAGGAAAGCGCGCAATCGGAGAGCGCTTCGTCGACGTCCGGTATGCGATTCTTCATCACCGACCGTATGAAGTTTACGTTCGTGGAAAGGGCCGCCAGGGGATTGCGCATGTCGTGCGCGAGCAGCGACATCAGCTCCGATAGGTGACTCGGAAGAGGAACACCCAAAGTGTCGTCTTTCATACCAGCTCGCTCCGAGCTTGGTGGCACAATCGTGCCCGGGCGACTCAGAACGCGAGGGCCGAAAGCTCGCCCAGCTCGGCGACGCGGGCGTCGATGAGACTCAAGATCGCATGCCGCCGCTCCATCATCTCGGCGACGGTGCGGGTCGCGATCAGCCACGTTGCGAAAGGGCCCGCGTGAAGGGCCTGGTCCGCCTGAGGTCGTTCGAGCGCTCGCAGCCGATCGATGAGTCGCCGCGGATAATGGTTCACGCGTCGGAGCTGCGCGAGAATCGCATCGAGCGCCTGCGCGTTGGCGTGCTCCGGGAAAGCACCGGCATTGTCGGTCAAGTGGAGCGACGCATCGGCGCCGACAGTGACGGTGGTTCTTTTGACGTTCGCGGCGAGATAGTCGAGCACGAGCGTCTCCACGTATTCGCCTACCATCGCACGGCGGTCGGGAGGCACGTCCTTCTGTCCCTCGGCCAATGCGCGCCGGTTCTTCACCTCTGTGCTCGTGACGAAATCGATTTCGCGCCCTCCAGTCACGGCTTCACTCACCAGCACCGTAACGGTGCCGTTGTTGAGGATGGTCAAGTCGTCCTTGAGCAATGCGAAGCCGACCGGATCTTTGCGCAGGGCCTCGATGAGCTCCGGCAAGCGAATGGAGCGTCTCTCGGTTCGCGGCACGACGCGGCTGCCGAGCGCATCGGCGAGGCAATAAACGGCGAGGTGAGCCCGATAAGCCAGCGGCTCCGAGCGGGTCGCGATCCGCAATTCCACATCGCCCTGAAAGTCGCCGCTCGCGTTGCCTCGGAAGAGCGGAAATGCAGGACGAACACCGGTCCATCTGAGATCGCTGAAGTGGATGCTTTGGGCGATCGCACCGCCCGTCGAGAGGAGCACACCCCCGATGAGCAGGAGCGCAAGCCGCACCGGTCGGCTCACGCCAGGATCTTCTCCGCATAAAACTGCGCGATGCGATTTCCGACCGCCTCGCGATGCTCGAGCGGCGCGACGTGTGTCGCGCTCTGGATCATCAAGAGCTCGCTCCGCGGCAACGCGGCAGCCATTCGTTCCGCCAAATGATGCGGAGTGAATGTGTCGTTGTTGCCAGCTACGACGAGCGTCGGAATGTCCACCGAGGAGAGAAAATCGTCGGCTGAGTAGTCACCGGCGGCCCGCAGCATTCGCAGGAACAGCAGGAGATCCATGTGGGTTGCGTGCTCGAGGTACGGCACGAGGTCATCCGGATTGAGGAGGTTCTTGTCGACCTCGCCCGATCGCAGAGCGACCTTCAGAGCTGCCTGTATGGGAATGCGGCTCCAGATACCGCGCACCAATCCTGGGCGCGACTCGGCGACGCGCAGCACCCGCGGCAGGACGCGAGCCAAAAGGTCGGTTCCATGGAACGTGTGCGTCAGCCTTCCGCTGCTGCCGCAAAGCAGCACCAATCCGCGGATTTTTTCGGGCCTTTGCCGGTACGCCTCGAGCACGACCTGGCACCCCATCGAGTGCCCCATGAGCACGATCGGCGTATCGCCGAGGTGAAGACGGACGCGGTTCAGATCATCGGCATGCGCCGGAACTCCAATGTGCTCGAGATCGAGGGGAGCCGCCGAGCGACCGTGGCCGCGATAGTGCCAGTGGCAGAGTCGCGTGAGCGTCGCGAGATCGTTCCAGAGATACTTCCAAATATAACCGTCACAACAGATCCCGTCGCAGAGGATCGTGGTGATGGGCACACCATCACCTACCACCCCCGCTGGCTGGTCTCGCAAGCTTTGCGAGCGCTCACGCACATAGAGTCGCGTCCCGTCCGCACCGAGGGCGAACGATTCGCTGACCGATCCGATCACGGAAGTATCAGACGCTCTGCTCCTGCTCTTCGTCCTCGAGGATGTCATCCACGCTCGGAAGTCGCTTGATTTCCACCCGCGCGATTTTCCAAGCCCGCTGAACGATCCACGACAGGGATCGATCCAGCCTCGCCGCCTCTTCCTTGATTTCCTCGAGCATCTCCTCTGGGAAATAGAGGCTTTGCTTCCGTTTGTCGGACTTCGAGCCTTCGCTCGCAACTACCTTTGCGTTATTGTCCCTGTCGCCGATCGCCAAGAGATCCTCCCGAGAATGAGGCTGCGGGCTGGTTGAGTCCATCCCCTGCCCTCCAACGAATCTACCGGTTCACACCGGGCCGTCAACGGTTTCTGTCTGACGCGTACTTACGCGCCACCCCCGTCAATTAGGAAGCATGTGCATGGCAACTGTCAAGCGATCGTGTTACGCGCCGCGCCCTTCGGCCCGCCTGCGGGGTTTTTGTTACTCGGCGCGCCCTTCGGCCCGCCTGCGGGTTCCGGCGCTTGCCGCCCTCACCCTTGCGGCCTTCGCAGGGGGTGCTGCGGTCGGCAGCTTTTCGTTCGCAACCACCCGGCAAGAGAGCCCCTACGGCGATTTCGGGCAGCTCGGACGCGTGCTCGTGCTGGTGGAAAACCAATACGTCGAACCGGTCGACCACAGGCGCATCGTCGAGGGGGCGGTCAAAGGGATGGTCCGCGAGCTCGACCCTCATTCGGCCTACATGCCACCCGAGGACTTCCGGCTCTTCCAGAGCGACACCGAAGGAAAATTCGGCGGCGTGGGGGTGGAGGTCGATTTGCGCGACGACGTCATCACTGTCATTGCTCCCATCGAGGGCTCACCCGCCGATCGCGCGGGCATTCGGTCGGGCGATCGCATCGTCGCCGTCGAGGGTCAATCGGCGCGGGGTGAACCACTCGACAAGCTCGTGCGTAAGCTGCGGGGCGCGCCAGGGACGAAAGTCCAAATCGGCGTGCGGCGCGCGGGGACCGAAGCACCGCTCACGTTCGACCTGATTCGCGAGCAGATCAAGGTTTCGAGCGTCGTTGGCAAGCGCCTTTCGTCCGATATTCTCTACGTTCGCCTGAAGCAGTTTCAGGAAGGAACGCATCAGGAACTCGTCGAGACGCTCGCCCGCGTGCGCCAGCAGTCCCCTGCGCCGTTCAGCGGCGTGCTGCTCGATCTGCGGAGCAACCCCGGCGGGCTGGTGGATGAAGCCGCCGAAGTTGCGGACGAATTCCTGAATGGAGGGGTCATCTATTCCACCCGACAC
>DASWDH010000211.1:0-10088 GCA_036395495.1 Polyangiaceae bacterium | reverse complement strand
AAGCTCGACGACGCCGCGGAAACGGAGTGTGACGGCGTACCGTTGGCCGGGCTCCCCTCCGAACGTCGCCGTTCTGTCGACCGGACGGTAGACATCGGGGCAGCCGCTCGTGGCGGCGGGCACCGTACTGCAGAGCCGATCACTTTCCGTCGACGGACCTGTGCAGGGAACCTCCCAACGTTGGCCGTCGAGTGCCGCACCGACGTCAATGCCTCCGTCCCTTCCCGCCTCGATGGCGATCACGGGAGGTTCTTCGACCGCATCGCGCGAAGCGTCCCGAACCGCTATCTGGGTATCGCTTTCTCGATGGAATGCGTCGGGTGCGTCGGCAACTGCGTGGGATGCGTCAGCTGCCCCGTCGGACGGGCCTTGGCGGAAGCTCACGTCGATGCTTCCACCGCACGCGGCATTCATCGACAAGCTTATGGTGAAGAGTAGCGAATTGAATCGTCGCACGGTGCAGTTCATCAGAGAGACTTACGGACGCTGGCACGCCGAACGATCGGTGGCGATCCGGATCACCCGAACGCCGGCGTCCGTAACAAACCTACAATCAGCGCATCGTTTCGTGGCCCGCTCGGCCCATGACAATTCGGCGTTGTCACTTACGAGCGCAGCGCACCCCCTGCGGCCCGTCCTGTCCCGCCGAGTGATCCATGGTCGCGCGGCGGCTCGGCACGTTACCGGGCACGGCGCGTAAAGCTCGGAGCGTTGACGAGCTGGGTATAGAAGTCGCGCAACCCGTAGGTGCCGTTCGCGAGCGCCGTCCGCGCTTCCTCGGCCAAGCACACGCGACCTCCGCCCCCCGCGAATGCATACGTCGCCAAAAGGCCACTCACGCAATCGGTGACGCCGGGCAGATTGGCCAGCTTGGTCGCGAGATCGTCGAGCCCGTCGAAGGCGAGGTTGGCTCCATCGGCGAGCTGCGCGCTGCCGGCCGCGTTGATGGTGTAGGTGTTCTCGGTGGCTCGGTAGCGGCCACTCTCGTCGAAGTGCTCGAGCGCGTATCCGAATGGTTCGAACGCGTGGTGACAGGCGGCGCATGAGCTTTGCGCGTGGACATTCTCGTAACGCTCGCGGGTGGTGTTGGCGGGAGGGGCCTGGTCGATGTTGGGCACGATGTTGGGCGGTTGGGGAGGGACGTTGCACAAGAGCTTCGCGTAGACCAAGAGCCCGCGAAAAACGGGAGACGTTTGCTTCGGATGCGACGTACCGGCCAAAATCGACCCCTGCGCCAAGAGTCCCATGCCCCAATTGGCGGGACGATCGGCTCGCGTGAACCCCGCCGTCGTCGCACCGAAACCGTAGAACGGTGCGAGCGTCGTATCCACGAACGTATACTTCGCGGTCAGCAGATCCTTGACACTGCCCCCCGAGGCGAAGACGACCTCGTCGATGAAGCGTTGCGTCTCTTGGACCATCGACGTCTGCACCTGCGCGAAATTGGTCACCGCGTCCTTGGTCGTCCCGAGTACTTTCTCGTAGCCTGCCCATTCGCGGAAAAATTGGCGGAGGGTCTCACGTCCCCTGTCGGTCTGCTGAAGAGCCTGGGCCTCGCGCACGAGCGCGTCGGCGCTGCCGAGCTCGCCGCGGCTCGCTTTGCCCAACAGGTCCGTGCTCGGCGCGGTACCGCCGAACGTATAGGCGAGCTCGGTCGCGATCTCCTCGGGCGTCAGCTGCCCCGAAGCATCGCCGATCTCGGAGCGGTACAGAACGTCGGGCGATTGCAGCATGGAGATGAGCGCCCACTTGAGCCCCATCGCGAAGTTCGACCGCCCTGCCACCGACGCGTAATAGGTCAAAAGCTCGGATCGCTCCGCATCCGTCAGCGTGCGGCGATAAAGCTTGGGGCCGACGTTGTCGATGAACTGGCTCGCGCACGCTTGGTCGGCCGCGGTCGCGGCGCAAGGCAAAATCGTGGACAGCGACGCCGAACCGGTGACCAGGCCCGCCACGTCCTTGGCCGTCCGCAAGATCTCTTTGGCGGTTTCCGGTCCGACCACGAGGGCGCTCGAATCGTTGGTGAATTTGAGCGTGGACAGCGGATCGGGGCCGAGCTTGACGCCTGCCCAAGCCTGCCCGAGCTGCGGAAATGCGTCGCGGATCGTGTTCTCGAGTTCACGCCGGGTGAGCCGTCTCAGCATCGGCGGGGCGACTTTGGACTCGGGACAGCGCTGTCGAACGTCGCTCGCGCTCGGCGTGTTTCCCGTCGGCGGACCGCCGCCGGTGCCCGTCTGTTCCGATCCGCGCGAGTCGATGACGCCGTTGCAGCCGGTGACGAAACCGAGCGCCAAAGGCAGGAGCGTCATCCAAAGGCGATTCATGCCTTGAGCTCCTGGATCAACTTCACCGGCTTGCCGCCGATGCTCGTCAAGGGAACGCCCATCGCATCGGCGATCGTGGCGAGCACGTCGGTGTGCGGACGCTTGTCTTCGACCTTGACCGCGCGGCCCCCGGGTTTGAGGTAGCCGCCCGCTCCGCCGATGAGAAGCTGCGGCAGATAGGTGTACATCGGCCGCCCGAACACCCAGGTCTCGCCGGCATCCGAGTTGTGATTGCCTCCGTCCGACACTTCGGTGGTGATGTAGATGAGGCTGTTGTCGAGCACCGTGTGCGCCATGTCGGCGGGATCCGGCTGCTTCAATACGCTCAACATCTTGTCGGCCAGCTGTTGGAAGAACCACTGCTGCGCCCGCGCGTAGGGCTCGCGCGGAATCCCGGCGTGCGACAGCCCGATGTGATGTTCGGTCGGGATGCCGGGGCCCCCGGGGAAATTCATGAGAATGTTGGAGTTGACCCAAAGCGCCTGCAGCGAAACGACGCGTCCGCTGCCGCAAATCATCGCGTTAGCCGCTATCTCGAGCTGCGCTCCGAAAACTTTCGCGAACTGCGTTTCGTCGAGCGGATCCACCCCGGCCAGCGCGTCGACCGACGCGAGCTTCGGCGCGGTCGTGCAGCTCCGGAATCCCGAATTGTCGCCCGCTTTGAGGGCCTGTACGGCTTGCAGATGAATGGCGAGCTTGGTTTGCTCGGTCGTCAGCCCAGCGACGCGCGACTGCAAGCGCGCCAGCTGCTTCTCGCTGAGAGCCAGCGCCTCTTCTTGGAACTTCGCCTCGTCGGTGACCATCGTACCCGTGGTCGTGCTGCTGGTCGTCGACGAGCCGAGACCGGCAAACAGCTCGGCGGCCGCATCCACCGGGCTCTCCATGGCGCGCACCCAGGCCCCGCCGTGCTTCATCAGATGCGAGTCCACCGAGAAGCCTTCGGTCTTCTTGTAGGGAATCGCGCCGAGCGAGTGCGCCGTCGTTCCGAGTCCCTGCGCAATGACGTAGTCGATGGAGTCGACCGAGCTCCCGTCCTGAAATCCGGTGAGCGCCGCCCGGATCGCTCCGTGATTGGAAGCCCCGTCGGCCATGCCGATGCCGCGAACCATCGTGACGTACGGCTTGTAAGGTTCGAGCGGCGTGAGCCCACCGATACCGTTGGCGTTGAGCGCGAAGTCGCCGTTGCCGGTCACCGGATCGAAGTGCTCGAGCGGGAAGCCATGCGGGATGAACAAGATGAAAAGACGCTTCGGTCGCGTGCCGGTGTCGGCCACCGCCAACCGCGCCATCTTGAGGGCCAGCGGCGCCGAGAGCCCGAGGCCGAGTGCAGCCAGGAAGGTTCGACGCTGAAGAAGACGCGGGCTGCTCATGCGGAGGTCATCTCCTGGGGACTCGAGGCACTGGTTCTTGGCTGCGGGTTAGGGCCCCCCTCCATACAAGGGCGACGTGGCGCGTTAGCGAGGTAGCGCGTACGTCCTTGCAACCCATGTACCCTCCGAGAACCGCAGGCCCGCGGACCGACTCACATCGTCCGGAGCTCGCACGAAGGGGCGCGGGCGTACATTGACGTACCCGAATGAGGGATCTACGCGATCCCGGTGGCCGGGATCCCATAGATCCAAATCTCACGGCTTGCCTTCCGGAGTGTCGACGCGCAGCCCCTCAGCTGGATCAGCGTGGGCGGCATATTTCACCACCGCCACATCCGAAATGGCAATGAGGCAGCCGCCGGTGACCATCCCATCGATCGCTGCCACGAGCTTGTCGATCTTCTCCTCGACGTCGACGACGCTGACCAAGATGGGATCGTCGTGCGAGAGCGCGAGAGCTTTGTGCTTGTGAATTCGCTTCTGCGCGCCGTAGCCGAGCAAACCTCGATAGACGGTGGCCCCCGCGATATCGAGCTGCCGGGCCCGCTTCACGATTGCTTCGTAGAGCGGCTCCCCTTCCCAGCGGTCACTCTCACCGATGTGGACTTGGAGCAGTTTGGCGCGCCCGATGAGTCGCATGAGTCCCTCGTGTGTGGATGCTGCGGTCGTTTTTTCGCCGGCCTTGGCTCGCCGGATCACTTGCGTGTCCTGAACCTCGATCAGTCCTCCCTCGACGATGTGATAGACGTCGGCCAAGACGTTCTCGATCGCTTCGCGGCTGTCCACCACCTCGATGCGAATCGGAAGATCGAGTACGACATCGGCCAAGTGGAGCGTGTGGATGGCTCCGTCTCCGGAGAATCCGGCGATGCCTCGGATCACCGTCGCGCCCGCTAGTCCCTTGTGCCGAAAGAGGTCGAGCAAGGCCAGGTAGGTGCTGCGCCCTTGCCAGCGCGCCGTTTCACTCAGGGTGATGATGAGCCTCTTGCCGGGCACCGGTGCCAACATGACCGCGAATTTACTCCTCTCGAGTTTCGTTCGCGAAGGTTTTGCTCGGCGATGGCTCGTGCTAAGCCCCGTCGCCGAGGTCACGAGATGCACCGCCAAAGGCCGCTCGTCTGGTTCTTCCCCCTATCGATTCTGTGGACCGCGTCCGTCGTCCACGCTGCGCCGGTCGCCGGCAAAGCGGCCCCACCCCAGCCGCAGACGCTCTCGCTGCTGATACAGAAGGCGACGCTCGACAACGGCCTGCGCGTCGTCATGAACGTGGACCACACCTCGCCTACCGTTGCCGTGGCGGTGACCTACGACGTCGGCGCCCGCAGTGAAGAGCGGGGCCGCTCGGGTTTCGCTCACCTGTTCGAACACATGATGTTCGAAGGCAGTGCCAACGTTCCCAAAGGCGAGCATTTCAAGCTGGTCTCCGCCCATGGAGGCAACCTCAACGGCACGACGTCGAGCGATCGTACGAACTACTTCGAGATGCTCCCGTCCAATGAGCTGGCCCTCGCACTGTGGCTGGAAGCCGATCGCATGAAGTCGCTCAACGTGAGCGGCGAGAATTTCGAAAACCAGCGCAAGGTGGTGCAGGAAGAATACCGCATGCGCGTCTCGAACGTGGCGTACGCGCCGGCGCAAATACGGCTCGGCGAGCTCGTCTTTCAGGGGTATTGGCCCTACGAGCACGACGCGATCGGTTCGATGCAAGACCTCGACAGCGCGCAGCTCGAGTGGGTGCGAGCTTTTCACGACAGTCATTACGCGCCGAACTTGGCCGTTCTGTCGATCGCCGGTGACTTCGAAACCGACGAAGCCATGCAGCTGGTCCACCGCTTTTTCGACACGGCCAAAAAGCAAGACAAGATCGTTCCCTACGAGCCGCCGGCCATGCCCGAGCAATCGAGCCCCCGCACGGCCTCGCTCGACGATACCCACGCCAAGACGCCGGGCTTCTTTTACGGCTGGGCCATCCCTGCGAGCCGCGAGCCCGATCACTACGCGCTCGAGCTCGCATCGGCGATCCTCGCCGATGGCGAGAGCTCGCGGCTCCACCAGAAGCTCGTGCGCGACAGAGCGCTGGCGCAGGAGGTGTCGTGTTGGACCGAGGACCATCGGGGCCCCGACCTTTTCGGTGTGCAGGTGAAGCTCGCCGAGGGCGCGCGCCTTCCCGACACGGAAAAAGTCACCGATCTGCTTCTCGAAGCGCTGGCCAAAGACGGCCCCACCGAAGCCGAGATGACCAAGACTCGAAATCGAACCGAAGCTGCCTTTCTTTTCGGCCTTCAGTCGAACCTCCAGCGGGCCACGAGACTCGGCCAATACGAGCTCTTCTGGGGGGACGCCCGGATCCTGAACGACGAGCCGAGCAAGTACTTCGCCGTGACGCGCGACGACATCAAGCGCGTGCTCGCGAAGTACATCGTCCCCGCTCGCCGCACGCTCGTCGACGTGCGGCCTGCGGGCCTGGTCGAACCCACCAAGCCGGCCCCTGCCGTTCGGCCCGCGGCGCAAGCATCCGCACGGCCACCCGACAAGAGCAAAGCCTTGACGCACGGAAAAGAAGTCGAGGGGGGCCTTCGCGGGCCGCGGCGCAAAAAGGAGACGCCATGAAATCCAACATCCGCCAGTGGAGCGTGCTGCTTTTCGCCGCCGCTCTGTCGGTCGGCTGCCGCCCGCAGCAAGGTGCGCGAGCCGGCAATGTGCAAGGCCCCATGCCCGAAGGGCAGCTCCCGCCAGGTATGCAGCCCGCGCGCGAGGCGCCGCCGGAGTCGGGACCGCCGCGGGAGACGCCTTTTCCGAAGGTGGACCATCAAGATTTGCCGAACGGGCTCGCCCTCGACGTCGTGCAGGCTCGCACACTTCCCGTCGTGCAGATTCGCGTGCTGATCAAAACCGGTGCGTCCGCCGACGGCGATCTCACGGGAATCGCCGGCCTCACGGCGCGCATGCTGAAAGACGGGGGCGCCGGGCGTTATTCGAGCAAGAACCTGCTCGCAAAAATCGAGACGCTGGGTGCCGATCTCGGCGTGGAGGTCAGCCCCGATAGCACCGTGCTTTCTCTGGCCGTTTCCAAAGCCCGCTTCGACGAAGCCATCGATCTGCTCGGCACGATCACGCGCGAGCCGCGATGGGACGAGCAGGAGTTCTCCAAGCTCAAAAAACGGCAGATCCAGAAGGTCGCCGACAAGGCCAAATCGAGCGGCACCTGGGCGGCAACGATGTTGCTCTGGCGCGAGCTCTATCGGCTCCCGACCGGGCTGCACCCCTACGCGTCTTACGACGCGGTGCCGAGCGAGCTCGCGAAGATCACGACACAGACCTGCCGCGAATTTTATCGCAAGAACTTCAGCCCCAAGAACACCGAAATCGTCGTGGGCGGCGACATCGATGTCGACGCCGGCCGCAAGGCGGTCGAGCGCGCCTTCGGCAGCTGGAAGGGGCGCGACGTGGCGCCGGCGACGTTTGCCGAGGGCACGCCTCCGGAGCACTTGAAGATCCTTCTCGCCGATCGCCCGAAGAGCGCCCAGAGCGACATCTACCTCGGCACACTCGGTCCCTCTCGCCGCGACGACTCATGGACGGCGGTGAAGGTAGCCAACCAGATTCTCGGCGGGGGCGTCTCCGGTCGACTCTTCTTGGACGTGCGCGAGAAACGTTCGCTCGCTTACAACACCCGCTCGACGGTCGGCGAACTCGCGAAAGGACCGGTGCCGATCGTCGCCTACGCCGGCACGCAAACGGCGAAGACGGGGCTCGCGGTTCAAGCGCTCTTCGACAACTGGAAGCGCATCGCGCAAGAGCCCGCGTCGAGCGAAGAGCTCAACACCGCGCGCCGCTACCTGGCCGACATTTTTGCCGTTCGCATGGAGACCATCGGATCGGTGGCCGACATGGTCGTTTCGCTGAAGGTGCTCGGCTTGGCCGACGACTACTACGACGTGTACCGAAAAGAGATCCGCGAGATCACCGCGGATCGCGCGCAAAAGAGCATTGGTGAGCACGTTCGCGAAGGTCACGTGGTGCTGGCGGTGGCCGGCGACGCCGAGCGCATTGGTTCCGTCCTCTCGCACTTCGGGGACGTCCTCGTGTACAACCCCGAAAAGGAATTCGAGCGCGTGCGCACGATTCCTTTCAACGCGGCGGCCCCCATCGAGCTGGAACGCGAAAAAGGACAGTAGGCAGTTGGATGGATCGCAGGGACTTTCGATAGCTCCCGAGCTGCCGTTCTCATGGCTATCGATCCGCCATGCGCACGAGGATCGCCATCGTCGTCGGCTGCTCTTGGATCGCGTTGTCGTCGTTCGCCCATGCTCAAGCGGCCCCGCCCCGGCGTGACGCGGCGAAAGAGGCTCCAACGGCCCGACCTCCGTACGGTCCGGAGCGCGTCTACCTGAACGTGGAAGGCGGCTACACGACGGCGAGTCTGCACACCTTGACGATGAACGGGCTCTCCCCTCAGATGGTCGACAGCTCGACGGACGGCGCGGGATACGGCATCGGAGGAGGCTTTCGTCTCGCATTCTTCACGCTCGGTGCCCGCGTGCGCGGCGCGAACCTCACCGCGGGCAACCTGACGACCGTCAACGGCGAGCTCGGGGCCCATATCCCCCTCCAGCGATTCGACCCCTATTTCACATTCGGTGCCGGCTACGCCGGATTGAATGCGGGTGCGGGGACGCTGGCGCAGGTCCCCGATCTGCAGATTCATGGCTACAACGCGCGCGCCGGTCTCGGCCTCGACTACTACCCCGACAAGATTTTCACGATAGGCCTCAACGTTACCGGGGACGTTCTGGGGATGGCGCGTCCCGGCGTCGATCTCTCGACCTCACCCCGAGCGCAAGCGGAAGAGCGCGCGCGCACCTGCGACGGCATTCCCGATCTCGCGCAGAAGCAGCAGTGCTTCTCGAACGCGATCTACGACGCGCAAGGCGCGACCGCCGGTTTCGCAGGCACTTTCGCCCTCGTGATGGGCGCCCACTTCTGAAGCTCCCCCTCGCGCGTGGTACGCTGATGCCACATGCGCTTGAAGCAAAATTGGACTTACTCGTTCGCGCTCGTCGCGGCGCTATCGTCTCACGCATCCGCCCAAACCCCTCCCGATCCCGCTCTTCCAACGACCGATCCTCCCGCACCCGCGCTCGCTCCAACCGCAACACCCCCGTCGTATTCCGCGCCGAGCGATGCGTACCCCACGGACACCGCGCGCCACGACTCCGAGCGCGAGTTCTCGCGGGGCCTCGAGTGGGTCTACTTCAACATCGAAGGCGGCTTCGAAACGGTCGGCCTGCGCACATTGCACACGAGCAACTTGTTGCCCGAAACCGTGGACACCTCGGGCAGCGGCGCCTTCTTCGGATTGGGCGGCGGTTTGCGCCTCGTCTTCCTCACGATCGGCCCGCGCTATCGAACCGGACATTTCGAAGCGTGGAATTTGTGGACCCTCGATCTCGAAGCCGGCATTCACCTGCCGATCGGACGCGTCGAACCCTACTTCACGTTCGCCGGAGGTTACGCCAAGCTCGCGACGAACGACACGAACGCGCTCCAGCCGGTCGATCTCAGCATTCGCGGTTTCAATGCAAGGACCGGCTTCGGTCTCGACGTCTACGTCAACAAGTACTTCACCCTCGGCGCCAACGGCACCTTCGACGTTCTCGCAATGTCCCGCCCCGGCGTCGACGTCTCTTCCCTCTCACCGCAAGCCCAAGCCGGCAAATGCGACATGCTGACCGATCCCATGCAAAAGCAGCAGTGCGCCATGGAGGCGGTCTACTCCGTCGATGGCTCGAGCATCGGAATGGCGTTCTCCCTCTCGCTTGTCGCGGGTGTCCACTTCTAGAACCGGCCGACGGCAGCGGTTGCGCATCCTGAGAGCATGCTGTGGGCTTCGTGTCGGCATCATGTGTTCAGCCGAAAAATCGTTCAGTCATTTCGGCGAGCTACAACGGATGAATCCGACCGTAGCCCGACCAATGGTGTATTTAAGTTGATCGACCCCAACATCTAGGGGTATAAAGCTTTCCTCGGCATGTATCCCCTGCGCAGATGTTCGGAGAACGGACGGCCAGCAGTAGGGGGTACCCACGGTGTAGGTACACGGGGCAGATCGACGGTAACGGTAGGCGAGAATCGTGGGGACGCGAGACGCGGGCCGAAGGCGCCGCCGATAGGAACGGACGGCCCGGTCGAGCGGCCGAGCGAACCCACCCCACGTTGGTGAGTACCGAGTGACCAGGCTGGCCCGCGGAGCGGGTCGTAGCGATGTCTTTGCTTTTGGGCGATCGAGGAACGGGGACCGCAGCAGGAGGTGGACACATGGCGCAGCCGACGATTGTGGGAGAGAGCGGTAGAGTAAACGGGAAAGTAAGCGGTACATCCCCGGCTGCGGGAC
>DASWDH010000210.1:0-3637 GCA_036395495.1 Polyangiaceae bacterium | reverse complement strand
TCGACTACTTGGTCGAGCAGATCTCGATCGAGACCGATCCCGAAACCGAGTTTCAAATCGGCGGCGATCCGGTGGGCAAGCGGAGCCAAGTGCGGCTGCGACTCTCCCCCGAACCCATTCGCCTCGTCGACTTCTATGCGCCGCCGCGCGGCTGAACGTCGACGAGTGGATCCTAGGTACTCCGGCCGGGGCGGGCTTCTTCAGGATACTTGGCCCGCTCGGCCGTCGCTAGGTAATCGAGGGTCGTGCGGATCTGCGGCCGCCTCTCGGAAACGACGCTCGGAGACGTTCTCGGCTCCCTTTTTCGTGCGCGGGTGACCGGTCTGATCCGTCTGACGGAGCTCTCGGGGGCGACCGCCGGACGGACTCATGGGATCTATTTCTCGCGCGGGGAGGTCGTGGCTGTCGACACCCACGCGCGGGTTCTCTCCGTCGGCGAAATCCTGCGCCAACGAGGTCTTCTCGATGTCGCAACGCAGCGGCACGTCGGCCTACGGCTCGCTGCGGCGAGCCACCGCAAGGTCGGCGAACTCTTGGTCGAAGAGTTCCACATTTCCCCCGACGTCGTGGGAGCGGCGCTGCGCCAACAGCTGCGCGCGAAGCTCGACGCGCTCTTCCGCCTCGAAGACGCGATGTTGTCCTTCCACGTCGCCTGCTCGCTCCCGAAAACCGCGGTACTCCCGCTTTCGCCGCGCGAGTATCTGTATGGACGGCCACGCGCGCGCGACCGAGGACCGAACGCCAGCGGGCAGCCCGGTGCCGCGCCCCGCCGCGGGGCTCTGCTCACCGCGCGAAGCGAGGCGCTGTCGTTGCTCGGGCTAGACGAAGACGCGAGTGTCTCTGACGTGACGCGCGCCTTTCGCGATCTCGCGAGGCACGCCCATCCCGATCGTCATGTTCGCGCGAGCGACTCCGAACGCCGCTCGATGGAGCAACGTTTCGCCGCGCTATCCGCTGCTTATCACGCGTTGATGGCACAACTCTGAGATCCGACGCACTCGAACTAACGCCAGGGCGTCGCGGCTCGTTTCGTATGTCGGGTGATTCCGACGGCCTCGCCGTAGTTTGCGTTGGGTCGGCGCCAAATCTGCAGATCGTGATCTGCCGATGCCACGACTGCGGCAGTATTGCTAAGGTGCTGAAGGAGGCTTCACCGAGCCAGGCTCCTCGCCGCAGAAGTGCTGAACCAAGTAGTTGGCGACGTCGGAGGGTTTGGTGCCCGGTCCGAATCCCGCGTCGAAACCGAGCTCGAGCGCAAGCTTGTGGTCGATGCGCGGCCCTCCCAAAAGAAGAATCACCCGATCGCGCCACCCCTGATCCTGGATGAGCTCGACGAGCGCCACGGCATTTTCTTTGTGACAGTTTCGCTGCGTGACGACTTGGCTCACCAAAATCGCGTCGGCGCCGAGCGCCCGGGCGCGCGCCGCGAGCTCGGGGTTTTCGACCTGGGCGCCTAGGTTGTGGGCTTCGAAACAACGGTAGCTCTCGAGTCCCTTGTCCCCGGCGTAGCCCTTGTAATTGAGCACCGCGTCGATGCCGACGGTGTGCGCGTCGCTGCCGGTGCACGCGCCCACGACGACGATCTTGCGGCCGAGGCGCTTGGCGACCCGCGCCTCGAGCTCCTCGTGCGAGAGGGCGAGGGTGCTGACTTCCGGTACCTCGAGCTTGCTCACATCGATCGCGTGAACGGAGTGCCCGTAGGCCACGAAGTACGAGTAGCCCTCGGCGACCTCTTCCATGGTGGTGACGAGCGGTTCGCTGAGCCCGTGCTCTTCGGCGAAGCGCTTCGCCGCTTCGCGCGCCTTGGCCGACGGAGGGAGCGGCAGGACGAACGACATCTGGACCATGCCGTCACCTTCGCGGTCTCCGTAAGCACGCGCAAGCTTGGGCTCGGTCGGATGCATCAGAGCTTTCCTTTCTCCAGCGCTTCGAGAAGCGGATTGACGTAGTCGGGCGCCTTTTTCACCACGCCTCCGTAGCCTTTACCGCCTTGCTTCGTGCGGCGCACGTCCGCGAACGCTCCCCGGGCGATCGCATTCCAGATGGTTTCGTGTTCCACTTCGCTCAACATCCGGTGTGCCTCCCGCAGCACCTTGCGTGCGCGCGTCTCCACGATGCCGCCGCGGCGCCACTCGATCTCGTCGCCCAAATGCCGCGCGGTATTGAAAATGTACTGCGCGGATTTCAGGGACAGGTAGCGATCCATGAGGAGCGGGTTCTGGATGGCCTCCGAG
The DNA here is from genome assembly GCA_036395495.1 of Polyangiaceae bacterium. Classification (GTDB taxonomy): domain Bacteria; phylum Myxococcota_A; class Polyangia; order Polyangiales; family Polyangiaceae; genus DASWDH01. Next base: position 1,403 of record DASWDH010000210.1, on the reverse strand, counting down.
AACATCCCCAGAAGCTCGATCGATTGGCCGGTAGCGATGCCGGCGAGATTGAACATGGCATCGTGGACGTGGCTCTGAAAGATGTCGCCTGTCTTGTGCTTGGTCGGGGGCATCCATTTGATGGGATGGCGCTCGAAAATCTGTCGGATGAGCTGGGCCTGAGCGATCTCGAGTAGGAAGCTGTCCTCGATGCGAGGATTGATTTCGTAAGCGTGGCCGAGGCCCATCTGCTCGTCCGCGAGCCCGGCGCGTTTGGCGAAGGCCTCGTTGATGAATTGCGAAGTGAGGACGGTATGAGCCTTTTCCACGGCATCGGCGGTGGTGAGATAATTGTCTTCGCCGGTGTTGATGATGATGCCGCTTCTCGCGATGATGCGGCGCGACACGTACTGATCGACGAACGTGCGGCACATGTTGATGTCGCGAAAGAGGATCCCGTACATGGCGTCGTTGAGAAGCATGTCCAGGCGCTCGACGGCGGCCATCCACGCGATCTCGCCCATGCAGAGCCCGGATGAATAGTTCGTCTGATAGATGTATCGACCGTATTCTTCGCTCGCCTCGTCGAGCGCCCGACGGACGATCCGAAAGTTTTCTTGCGTGGCGAACGTCCCTCCGTAACCTTCGGTCGTCGGGCCGTGGGGTACGAAATCGAGGAGCGATTGCGCCGTCGCGCGAATCACCGCCACGATGTCGGCCCCCGCGAAGGCCGCGGCCTTGGCTTGCGTTGCATCGTCGTAGATGTTTCCCGTCGCCACGATCACATAACGCAGAGGGGTAGGCGCCAGCGGAAACTTGCTCTTCTTCGCTTCGCGGGCGTGGCGGGACGCATCGAGGCGCTCGAGCGCCTCTCGGGTGCAGCTCTCGAGCGCGTGCCGCGTTTCCGCGGGACTTCGCCGCTCGCGGTCGAGATCCGGTCCGTAGGCGAGGCGTTCGGCTGCATCGTTGATCGAGCGTGCCCCGGCGGCGAGCGCGTGGCCCAAAAAAGACGCGATGCCATGAGAAAGCAGCCCCTGCTGATGGTACCGGTCGACGAGAAGGTTGACGAGGGGCGTTCCTTGGTCGTCCACCCCTTCGACACCGAACGCCCGCGCCGTCGTCCTCTCCACTCCGACGGTGGTGTGCGTGTCGATGAAGTGCTGCACGTCGTCCGCGATTCCGCCGGCGAGCTCGCGGCAAGCGGCGACCAACTCGAGATCGACCGGTACCTTCCCCATGGCACAAGTCTAGCGCGACCGAGAGCGAAAGCCCTACGCCATTACTGCGTCAAAGCGCGCGCACCTTCAAGTTAACACGCAGTGATCCGAGTTCACGAGCCGCGGGTCGGCTTACTCGGCGTCGTAGGCGACGACCTCGACCTTGGTGAGACCGGGGATAGCACTGGCGACCCCTTCGCCGATCTC
>DASWDH010000209.1:0-10566 GCA_036395495.1 Polyangiaceae bacterium | reverse complement strand
CTGCCTGACCCCCCTCGACCGAGCCAGACGGAGGGGTCCGAGGGGTGTCGAACTTGCCCCCACTCGGGGCCCTTCGCGAACCCCCCGGATGGGCACAAAAGCCATGGAAAAATCGGGCTGAACCTCCTTGCGAAGGGGTTCCGGAAAGGCTAGTATTCTGGGGTCGCTCGTGGGGGCGAGGCTCCCCCTCTTTCCCCCCATCCGAAGGTCAAAAAAAAAGGCCCCCCGTGGCGCTTCGGATTGACCCAGGGAATCGAGGCGCGCCGGCAGTTCTTGGGGATCTGCTGTGGGCGCCGAGCGAAGGTTGTACCGAGACACCCGAATGACCGAAGCCACCCGTTCATCGTCACTCTCGCAATCTCCTGAGTCCTACGGTTCCGAGAACATCACCGTTCTCGAAGGCCTCGAGGCCGTGCGCAAACGGCCCGGGATGTACATTGGCGACATTCACGACGGTTCGGGTCTGCACCATCTCGTGTGGGAAGTCGTTGATAACAGCGTCGACGAGCATCTCGCCGGTTATGGTCGCAACATCCACGTCACCGTCCACTTCGACGGCTCGGTGACCGTCGAAGACGATGGGCGTGGCATTCCGGTCGGCATGCATGCCAAGGGAGTGAGCGCCGCCGAAGTCGTTCATACGGTGCTGCACGCTGGAGGCAAGTTCGATCACTCGAGCTACAAGGTCTCGGCGGGTCTGCACGGCGTCGGCGTCAGCGCCGTGAACGCCGTCTCCGAGTGGTTCAGGGTCGAGATCCGGCGCGAGGGGCACGTCTGGTACCAGGAGTACCGGCGCGGCGTTCCGCAGGCTCCCATTGCCGCTATCGGTGACACCGATCGCACGGGCACCAAATCCACCTTCAAGCCCGACCCACAGATCTTCACGAACATCGAATACAGCTTCGACCAGCTGGCCAGCCGCTTGCGGGAGCTGTCCTTCCTGAATGCGGGGCTGGTCATCGAACTCGTCGACGAGCGGGGCGAAGGAAAGAAAGAGCGTTTCGAGTACAAGGGTGGCATACGCGAGTTCGTCGAGCTCTTGAACAAGAGCAAAGAGCCGGTGCACGACCAGGTCATCGCTTTCAGCGCCGAAGCGCCCAGCGATCTCGGCGCGGCGGTGGGGGTCGATCTCGCTCTGCAGTGGAACTCGGCGTACGCCGAACAAATCTTTCCGTATACGAACAACGTTCACAACAAAGATGGTGGCACCCACCTCACCGGTCTTCGTTCGTCGCTCACCCGCACGCTGAACCAATACGGAACGGCGCAAAATCTACTCAAGGACGTGAAGCAAGGGCTCATCGGCGAGGACGTGCGCGAGGGGCTCACCGCCGTCATTTCCGTGAAGCATCCGGATCCGTCTTTCGACTCGCAAACGAAAGCCAAGCTCGTTTCGAGCGAGGTGAAGGGGATCGTCGAGACCATCGTCAGCGAAAAGTTGAGTCAGTTCTTCGAAGAGAATCCGGCCACCGCTCGCAAGATCATCGACAAGGCCGTTCTTGCCGCCAAAGCGCGCGAAGCCGCGCGCAAGGCGCGGGAAGTCGTGCGCAAGGGCGCACTCGACATCACGACGTTGTCGGGCAAGCTGGCCGACTGCCAAGAGAAAGATCCTGCCAAGAGCGAGATCTACATCGTCGAGGGAGAAAGCGCGGGCGGCAGCGCCAAGGCCGGTCGCGACCGGCGCTTTCAGGCCATCCTTCCGTTGCGCGGAAAGATACTGAACGTGGAGCGCGTCCGCGCGGACCGAATGCTCGCGTCCGACCAGGTGGGCACGCTGATCACCGCGCTCGGCTGCGAGATCGCGGAGCCGGAAGCCGAGCTCGCCGACGGCAAGCCCCAGCCGGTGAACGGCGAGGCGAAGCCGCCCGGCACGAATGGCGATTCGCTCCTGATCAGCATGCCGCCGCGGCGCAAGTCGATGTTCGACATTCGCAAGCTGCGCTACCACCGCATCATTCTGATGACCGACGCCGACGTCGACGGTTCCCACATTCGCACGCTGCTTTTGACGTTCTTCTTCCGCCAGCTGCCGCAGGTGATCGAGGAAGGCTATCTCTACATCGCACAGCCGCCGCTCTATCGCGTGCGCAAGGGCAAGAAAGACCTTTACCTGAAGGACGACGCTTCGCTCGAGCGCTTCCTGCTCGAAAATGCCATCGAGGGAATGGAGCTGACCGCCTCCAAGGGACCGACGCTCTCGGGAATGCCGCTCTTCAACCTCGCCAAACGCATGAAGCTCGCGCGCGAGGTTCTCGGCAAGATCGACCGGCGCTGCGACGCACGCGTCGTCGCCGCACTCGTTCGATCGAGCGGGCTCGGTCGCGACGAGCTTCGCGATCCTGCCAAGGTGCGCGAGGCCGAGAAAGCGCTCACGACGTACATGCAAGTGCGCTACCCCGACCTTTGCCCGATCGCAGTGCAGATCTCGACGGAGATCGAACACGGCGCCGATCGCATCGCTGTGAGCCTGCGTCCGGGGGCGAGCGCGCGCGTCAGCGTCATCGATTGGGACCTCGTGGATTCTGCCGAGTACCAGGAGCTCCTGTCGATCGAAGAAGACATTCGTTCGATCGGTAGGCCTCCCTACACCGTCAAAACGACGGGGGCGGAGCCGGTCACCCTTCCCGACGCCGAACGGCTCGCCGACTTCATCGACGAACGCGGGCGGCGCGCCATCACGCTCTCCCGCTACAAGGGCCTCGGCGAGATGAACGCCGAAGAGCTCTGGGCCACCACCATGGATCCCGACGCGCGCACGCTCCTTCAGGTGCGCGACGAAGACACGACCGGGCGCACCGACGAGCTCTTCACGGTGCTGATGGGCGAGAACGTCGAGCTACGCCGCACGTTCATCGAAGAAAACGCGCTCAACGTGCGCAATCTCGATATCTGATTTGGCGGCGGGAGCGACGTGAAAGTCGAGGGCCGGCCCTTTCGGACGATCTGGGTGACCGACGATGGGGGCGCCGCCGAGATCATCGATCAAACGAAACTCCCGCACGCGTTCGTCACCGCGCGGCTCGGAACCATCGACGACGCGGTGCGCGCCATTCGGGACATGCAGGTGCGCGGCGCGCCGCTCATCGGCGTGACGGCTGCCTATGGGCTATGGCTCGCTCTGCGAGCGGATGCCGGCGACGCCGCGCTCGAAGCAGCTTGTGGCGCTCTCGAAGCGACGCGGCCGACCGCCGTGAACCTGCGGGCGGCGCTCGCTCGCATGCGTTCGAGGCTTTTGCCGCTCGCGGCGGCCGAGCGCGCCGGTGCCGCCTTCGTGCTGGCCGGCGATCTCGCCGAGGAAGACGTGCGAGAGAATCATGCGATCGCCGAGCATGGCCTTTCGCTTCTTCGCACCCTCGCACGATCCGCCAAGCGCACGGGTCCTCTTCAAGTGATGACCCATTGCAATGCGGGTTGGCTCGCCACCGTCGATTTCGGAACGGCGCTCGCGCCCGTCTATGCCGCCCAAGCGGCCGGGGTGCCGGTGCACGTCTGGGTGTCGGAAACGCGGCCGCGCAATCAGGGGGCATCTCTCACCGCCTGGGAGCTCGCGCGTCAAGGCGTCGAGCACACGGTGATGGTCGACAGCGCGGCCGGGCACCTCATGCAAAAGGGAGCCGTCGACGTCGTGATCGTCGGCACCGACCGCACCACCGCGTCCGGTGACGTCGCCAACAAGATTGGAACGTACCTGAAGGCCGTCGCCGCGCGCGACTGCGGCGTGCCCTTTTACGCGGCGGTGCCCGCCTCGAGCATCGACTGGAAGCTCGACGACGGACGGAAGATTCCCATCGAAGAGCGAGCCGCTCACGAGGTGACGCACGTCGTGGGTCGGGGGCCCGATGGCCGAAGCGAAGCCGTCCAGCTTTTGCCGGACGGCTCCGCCGTCCAAAACTACGGCTTCGACGTGACCCCCGCTCGGCTGGTCACCGGTCTCATCACTGCGCGCGGCGTGTGCCGAGCGTCGCGCGACGGTCTTCTCACGTTGTTCCCCGAAGGGCGAGGCTCATGAGCGACCGTTTGCTTCACGCGGCGAGTGGAAGCCGACCACATTGCCTTCGGTATCGCGCACGAGCGCGATGAATCCGGGATCGCCGATGTCGGTTTTTTGAACGAGGATCGAGCCACCGGCTTCGGCGACGCGGTCGAGCACGGCATCCAACTGCCCGGCCGCATTGAGGTACACGAGCGCGCCGTCTTGGCTCGGCTTGCGGCGCTTGTCGACGGCGAGCGCCCCGCCGACGGCGGGGCCGGCGTAGGGAAAGACGGCGAGCTGCATGCTGCCGAAGACCTCGCGCTTGAGGCGGATGTCGAGGGCCCGCTCGTAGAACCGGGCGGCTCTGTCCAGGTCGGCGACGGGGATCTCGAACCAGTTGACTGCGTTGGCCATGGTTTTCTCCTTGGTGGCTCGGCGACATTGCCGTTTGATCGGATCAGTAGCTGGCCGGCATGACAGCCTTATGTCAGGTTTGTTTGCGTGCGTCGCCAGTCGCGGTTGTTCGCCATCGCCGATCACCTTCGCGCCCGTCGCAGCGGCGTCACCGCGGAGCAGCTGGCCGAGCGTTTCGGCGTCACCGTGCGCACCATCTACCGCGACCTCGAGGCTTTGCGCGATGGTTCTCTGCCAGTTCGCGCCGAGCGCGGTCGCGGTGGCGGGTACGCGCTCGATAGAGCCTACACGCTGCCGCCTTTGAATTTGACGCCGCGCGAAGCGGCGCTGCTGGTCACCCTCGGACGCTGGGCGGCGGAGATGCGACTCTTGCCTTTTACCGACACGCTCGCGCGAGCGCTCGACAAAGTGCGGGGGGCGCTCTCCACGAGCGCGCAGCGGGAGCTGCTCCCTTTGATGGACAGCCTGAAGTTCGTGGGGGTCCCCGCGCTACCTATACCCGACCCTTTGCGGCGGGCTCTCGAACGCGCCTGGTTCGAGCGTGCGCCGCTCCGGATCCAATATCGCACCGCCGATGGCGTGGTGACGACTCGGACCGTCATCATCGAATCGGTCATCTTGGAGCGTCACGTGACCCTCCTCAATTGTCAGGACCTCGACAAGGGGGAGCCGCGGCAGTTTCGCATGGACCGGATCGATGCCGCGACCGTCGTACGCGCCGTCCCCGCGTGACGATCCAGAGCCAAGCTTTTCTGGTGAGTGGGACCCTTGCTTGCGCCGCGTTCGGCCTTACTTTGGCATGGTCATGCGTATGGACCGATTGACGATCAAGAGCCAAGAGGCATTGCGAAGCGCGGTCGACCTCGCGAGCCGGCGTGGCAATCCCGAGGTGTTCCCCGAACACATTCTGTTCGCGGCTTTGAAGCAAGAGGGGGGGATCGCAGGGCCGCTCGTGCAGAAGGCCGGCGCCGCGGTCGACGCGCTTGCCCGCGCATTCGAGGAGCGGGTCGATGCCTTTCCCAAGGTGACCGGTGGCGCCGAGCCTACGCTGGCCTCGCGAGGGCTCAAGGTCATGCAACGAGCGGAAGACGAAGCCAAGTCGTTGAAGGACGATTTCGTCTCCATCGAGCACTTTCTGCTCGGCGCGGCCAAGCAGGACCGGGACGTGCAGGCGATCTTCGATCGCCATGGCCTCAGCTACGACAAGCTCTTGCGTGCGCTCGCCGAGGTCCGAGGTTCGCAGCGGGTCACCGACCAGAACCCGGAGGGAAAGTTCCAGGCGCTCGAGAAGTACACCCGCGACCTCACCGATGCGGCGCGCAAAGGCAAGCTCGACCCGGTCATCGGGCGCGACGAGGAAATTCGCCGCGTGATGCAGGTGCTGTCGAGGCGGACCAAGAACAATCCGGTTCTCATCGGCGATCCCGGCGTCGGCAAGACCGCCATCGTCGAGGGGGTCGCTTTGCGCATTGCGAAGGGGGACGTGCCGGAGTCGCTGAAGGACAAGCGCGTGGTCGCGCTGGACCTCGCCAGCATGGTCGCCGGCTCCAAGTTTCGCGGCGAGTTCGAAGATCGCTTGAAGGCCGTGCTCAAGGAGATAGAGACGGCGGCGGGGCGCATCATTCTTTTCATCGACGAGCTTCACACCTTGGTGGGAGCCGGCGCGGCGGAGGGAGCGATGGACGCCGCCAACATGTTGAAGCCGGCGCTCGCGCGCGGCGAGCTCCGCTGCATCGGTGCGACGACCCTCGACGAGTACCGCAAGCACATCGAAAAGGACGCCGCGCTCGAGCGGCGCTTTCAGCCGGTCATGGTGTCGCAACCGACGGTCGAAGACACCATCGCCATCCTGCGCGGTTTGAAGGAGCGCTACGAAGTCCACCACGGCATCCGCATCCAGGACAGCGCGCTGGTCGCCGCGGCAACGCTCTCCAACCGCTACATCACCGATCGCTTTCTGCCCGACAAGGCCATCGATCTCGTGGACGAAGCTGCCTCGAAGATCAAGATGGAGATCGACTCGATGCCGGCCGAGATCGATATTGCCGAGCGCAAGCTGATGCAGCTCAAGATCGAAGAGCAAGCCCTCAAAAAAGAGCGTGACCCCGCATCGAAGGCGCGGCTGGAAGAGCTGAGACGCGAAATGGGCGAGCTCAGCGAACAGCGCGACACGATGCGCGCGCAGTGGCTGCAAGAGAAAGAGCTCATCAACCAAATTCACGAGTTTCAGCGGAGGATCGAAGAGCTGCGCGGCGAAGAAGAGCGGGCCCGGCGTGCCGCCGATCTCGGCAAGGCAGCCGAGATTCAGTACGGCAAGATCCCGGAGGCCGAACGCCAGCTCGAAGCCAAACGAAAGGACCTTGCCCGGGTGCAGCAGAACGCGAGCTACCTGAAAGAAGAGGTCACCGACCAAGACATTGCCGGCGTCGTCGCCAAGTGGACCGGCATTCCGGTGAGCAAGATGCTCGAAGGCGAGATGCAGAAGCTCCTTCGCATGGAGGAGGGACTTCACAAGCGCGTCGTCGGCCAAGACGAAGCGGTGCGTGCGGTCGCCAATGCCGTGCGCCGTTCGCGCGCGGGGCTCGGCGACGACCGAAGGCCCATCGGCTCCTTCTTGTTTCTGGGGCCGACCGGCGTGGGCAAAACCGAGCTCGCGCGGGCGCTCGCGGAATTTCTCTTCGATGACGAGCGGGCCATGGTGCGGCTCGACATGAGCGAATACATGGAGAAGCACACGGTTTCGCGCTTGATTGGCGCGCCGCCCGGTTATGTCGGCTACGAAGAAGGTGGACAGCTCACCGAACCGATTCGCCGCCGCCCCTACAGCGTGATTCTTTTCGACGAGGTGGAGAAGGCCCACCCCGACGTGTGGAACGTGCTGCTTCAGGTTCTCGACGACGGCCGCTTGACCGACGGGCAGGGGCGCACCGTCGACTTCCGCAACAGCGTCATCATTCTCACTTCCAACGTCGGAACGGCGCAGGCCACCGCCATCGAAGAGGCCGAAGCGGATCCCGAGAACCGAACGCGACTCGCACGCGCTGCGGTCATGGAAGAAGTCCGGCGCTCGTTCCGGCCGGAGTTCATCAATCGGCTCGACGAGATCGTGATTTTCCACCGACTCGAACGGGACGAGATCGGCAAGATCGTGGATATCCAGCTGGCGCGGCTCTCCGACCGTCTCGCGCGTCGCGAACTTCAGATCGACGTGTCGAAGCCGGCGCGCGAGCTCTTGGGCGAGCTCGGCTGGGATCCCCAGTACGGCGCTCGGCCACTGAAGCGGGCGATCCAGCGCTACCTCGAGGATCCGCTCGCGCAACGCGTGCTCGCCGGCGAATTCGTCCCCGCGGACGTGATCTTCGTCGATCGCGGGCCGCAAGGGGAGCTCAAGTTCGAGCGGAAGATGCTGCATTGAAGCCATGACGCTTCGCGACGCGTGGATCGCAGCTGCGTTCGTCGCCGGCAGCTCCATCGCGATCGCGGGCGTGGTGATCCGCGCGCGCCGAGACTCGGCCGATCCTGCGCGGTGCGTGGGGCTCGTGCCAATCGAGAATCGGTGCTGCGCGCCCGGCCAGGCCCTGCGCGAGGGTCGCTGCGATGGGCGGCCCTCCCAATGTCCGTCGCCTCTGGTCACGACCGATCTCGGGTGCATGGCCCTCCCGAGCAAGGTCTGGCTGGCGGGCGGGAGCCTGCGCGCGGGCGCCGGCGACTGGGAAGCAGAGGGGCGGGTCGAGCCGCACGAAGCGGTGGTCGCGCCGTTCGGGCTCGACGCGTTCGAAATCACGGAAGCTGCCTATGCCGAATGCGTACAGGCGGCCGAGTGCCCTGCCCTCGCGATCACCGGCGAACCTGGCCGCGCGATGCGAGCCATGACCCGGCGAGACGTAGAGACCTACTGCCGTTTTCGAGGGGGGCGGCTGCCGAGTGACGACGAGTGGACGCTCGCCGCGGGCAGTATCGGGTCGAGACGGTATCCGTGGGGCGATACTGGCGCGGTCTGCCGCCGAGCGGCGTGGGGCCTTCAGGAGGGGCCGTGCGGCGTCGGGTTCAACGGTCCGGAGCTTTCCGGGGCGCATCCGGACGGCGCAACGCCCGGCCGGGAGGACGAGCGCATTTACGATTTGGCCGGCAACGTCGCCGAATGGGTCGCTTGCTCGAGTGCTGAGGGCGAGGGAACGGTCCGCGGCGGTTCATTTGCGAGTGCCCTCGCGACCGACCTTCGAACTTGGCATGCCCGCCGCCTTCCCGCCGACTCCCGCTCGCCCGAGCTCGGCGGCCGCTGCGCATACGATCGGCCCGCCGCCACGCCATAAGCTTGCTGTCTCCGATCTCTCCCGTGATACCCTTCTTCACTCGATGACCGCTGCGATATTTTCAATCGGTACCGAGTTGACGCGCGGCGAAATCGTGAACTCGAACGCGAGCTGGCTGGCCGCCGAGCTGACCGCGCTCGGCTTCGAAGTGATCGAAATCGTGTCGGTCGACGATCACCAGGGGCGCATTGCGGAAAGCCTAAAGCGCCTGGCGCAGACGTACGCCGTGGTCCTCGCGACAGGGGGTCTCGGTCCGACCACCGATGACCTCACGGCCTCGTCGGTGGCCCAGGCCATGGGCGTACCGCTGGTGCGCGACGCCGCTTCGCTCGAAGCCATTCGGCGGCGATTCGAAGCCTCCCGCCGAACGATGTCGGCGACGAACGAGAAGCAAGCCGATTTTCCGCAGGGCGCCGAAGTGCTCGCCAACCCGGTCGGAACGGCGCCGGGGTTCGCCGTCTCGCTGGGGCATTGCCGAGCTTTCTTTTTGCCTGGCGTGCCCCGTGAGATGAAGCGAATTTTTGCCGACCACATCGTCCCCCGCATCGCCAAGCTCGCGCCGCAGCTGACATTTCAACTTCGCCTTCGCACGTTCGGACTCCCGGAATCGATGGTCGGCGAGAAGCTGGCCGGTATCGAGGCGGAATTTCCGGGCATCCGGCTCGGTTATCGAGCTCACTATCCCGAAATCGAAGTGAAGGTGCACGCGACGGCGAGCAGCCACGGGGACGCTCGGGCACTCGCCGATCTCGGCGCCGCCGAAGTGAGAAAGCGCCTCGCCGACGTCCTCTACGGCGAAGGAGACGACACGTTCGCCGAAGTCGTGGGACGCGCGGTTCGCAGTCGCGGATTTCGACTCGCGGTCGCCGAATCTTGCACCGGGGGGCTTTTGGGCCACCTCATCACCAGCGAGCCCGCGAGCGATTACTTCGTTGCCGACGCCGTTACCTATGCCAACAGTGCGAAGACGCGGCTTCTCGGCGTGAGCGAAGATGTCTTGCGCGGCCACGGAGCCGTGAGCGCCGAGGTGGCGGCGGCGATGGCCGAGGGCGTGCGGCGCGTCTGCAGCGTGGAGATCGGCGTCGCGATCACGGGGATCGCGGGCCCCTCTGGCGGCGCACCGAACAAGCCCGTGGGCCTCGTCTACTGGGCCGTCGCGCATCCGGGGGGCACTCTCGTTCGCGATCGAATTTTTGCCGGTGATCGCCAGCAGATTCAGACGCTCGCCGCCTATGCCGCGCTCTCGCTCGTGCGCGATGTGTGCCTCGGTAAGACGACGTAGAGGTCAGCCGTTCCGAATCGCGTAGACAAAATGTTCGACGTTGCCCTTGGGTCCGGGCAGCGCACTGTCGACCTCCGAACGAATCTCGAACCCCGCCTCGACCACGGCTTTCTTCGCATCGGCGATGGCGCGGTCTCTCACGTCCGGATCGCGGATCACGCCCCGGCCACGGCTCGCCGCTGTCCTGCCTGCTTCGAATTGCGGCTTGACGAGCGCCACCAGCGCGCCCCCGCGCCGCGAGATACGAGCGATGGCCGGCATCAATTTCCCCAGGCCGATGAACGATGCATCGACCACCACGAGGTCGATCGGCTCCGCGAAATCGGCGGGCGTGAGATCCTTGGCATTCGTACGTTCGCGCACGATGACGCGCGCATCGTTGCGCAACGCGTGGGCAAGCTGTCCGTAACCGACGTCGACTGCGTAGACCTTGGCGGCGCCGCGCGAGAGAAGGCAATCGGTGAAGCCCCCCGTCGAGGCTCCCACGTCGACCGCCACCGCCCCGGTGACGTCGAGACCCGCGTCGCCGAAGGCCGTGAGCGCCTGGTCGAGCTTCTCGCCCCGGCGCTCACGGCCTTCGGCGA
>DASWDH010000208.1:0-13733 GCA_036395495.1 Polyangiaceae bacterium | reverse complement strand
TCCTCGCTCGCTACGCCCCGCCCGCCCTGGATCCCGCGGTGTCCCGTCGCATCCAGTCGATGATCGACGTGCGCGCCCCCGGGGCCGGTGTAGTCACACCCGACGGCAAACAGCTGTTTTTCACCTGGACCATCACCGGCGTGCGCCAAGTCTGGCGTATCGACGGTCCGCTGCGCTTTCCCGTGCAGCTCACCGGAGGCGAGGACGCGACCTGGTTCGAAGACGTGACGCCCGACGGCAAGTACCTGCTCGTCGCGCGGGATCGAAAGGGCGAAGAAAACCCGGGCCTGTACGTGCTCGATCCGAAGGGCGGTCCGCTCACGCCGGTACAGCACAAGGCAGGCGTTCAGACCGCATTTCAATTCATCAGCGACGACTCGCGATACGTCTACTTTCGCTCCAATGACGTCAAGAAAGACTCCTATGCCCTCTACCGGTTCGAGCTAGCGAGCAAGCAGCGCGAGCTCGTCTTCGGGGAAGACGGCATCTGGTCGATCGCCGATTTCCAAGGCACCGACCGGCTGCTCTTGGTCAAAGAGGTGGGCAGCAACATGCAGGAGTTTTTCGAGTACGTCCCATCCACCAAAAAGCTGACTCCTCTCTTCGGACAGGGCGAACGCGAGAATTACGAGGCGTCCTTCGGCGCCCATCCCGGGGAGATCCTGGTCCTCACCCCCAAGCTCGGCGAGTACCGGCGCCTGTATCGATGGAAGGACGGAACGCTCACCGCCGTCACGCCGGAGATGAAGCACGACGTCTCGCGTTTTTCGATCGACCACGCCAAGACGCGCATCCTCTACAATGTGAACGAAGGGGGCTATACGCGGGCGTTCGCCCTCGACGCCAAGACCTTCAAGCCGATCCAGCTGCCCAAGCTGCCCACCGCCGACCACGTCATTCCCGTTCACTCCTCGCGCGACGGCCGGTGGACGACGATCCAAGTCGATACTGGAACATCGCCGCCCGAAAGTTACGTCGTCACATGGCAGGGTGGACGGCTCACGAAATGGCACGTACCGAGCGCGCCGGAAATCGAGACTTCCAAGTTCGCACGCGCTTCGCTCGAAGAATACACCGCCCGCGACGGCACCAAGATCCCGATGCTCGTGCGGCGTCCGGCTTCGTGCGACAAGCCCTGCCCGGTCATCGTCATGTTCCACGGCGGCCCCGAGGCACAGGCGATACCCGGATTCAGCACCCGCGCGCAGCTTCTGGTCGACGCTGGGTTCACGCTCGTCGAACCCAATGTGAGGGGCAGCGATGGCTACGGCAAAACCTGGCTGCACGCCGACGACGGCAAAAAGCGCTTCGACATCGTCACCGACATCGAGGACGTCGCCAAATACATCAAAGAGAAGTGGGCCGAAGGCGGCAAAGCTCCCAAGGTGGGCGTCGCCGGAGGCAGCTACGGCGGCTACTCCACGCTCCTAGCCATGACGATGTTTGCCGGTGCCTACGACGCTGGCGTGTCCATCGTGGGAATCGGCAATCTCTACACGTTTCTGATGAACACCGCGCCCTATCGCCGGATCCTGCGTATCAGCGAGTACGGTGACCCGGAGAAAGAAAAGGACGTGCTGCTCAAGCTTTCTCCCATCACGTACATCGACAAGGTTTCCTCTCCGCTCCTCATCATGCAAGGTGCGACCGACCCGAGGGTGCCTGCCGGCGAAGCCATCCAAATGAAAGCCGCGCTCGACGCCAAGAAGATCGCCTCTGAGCTCATCATCTTTCCCGACGAGGGTCACGGCGCGCAAAAGAGGGAGAACCAAGTCCTGCAGCTCGGCCACATGCTGCGTTTCTTTCAGGAGCACCTTCTCGCGAAGAAGCCCGCGAAAGCCGAGTGAGCTCAGGCCCGCCGAAGGGGGTATCCTCCGCTGGCCGATCCTATTTGGGTGAAATTAGTGACGGGCCCAACGGCGCCGCGTGCCGAGCCCGAGGCCGAGAACCACCAGCGACTCGGGCGAACGGCGGAAAATCAAGCGATCGCCCATTTGGATTTCGGTAAACTCGTGCGGCCCGTCGATGAAGAGGCGCCCCTGGCGAATCTTGCTGCGGACGAAGAGCTCCTTTTTCGAAGCAATCAGGGCGCGGGTCACCTTCAGCTTCTCGCCTTCGGGCGTGTAGGGCTCGCGCACCACCAGCTGCAGGTCGGGCGACGTGAGAGGAAGAATCTTCCCGCCGGCCGAGCGCTGGGCGGCGGTCGAGCCGGCAGCCGGCCCAACCCAGAAACCGCTGGACTTCTGCTCCTCGACGACCCTCCCGAGGGTGACGATATAACGCGCGGTCGCCGCCGGGGATCGATGGCAGAAAAGCGCGTCGTTGAGCACCCGCGTGGAGAGGGGCTTTCCGTTGAGGAGCACGGTCATGCGTGTGAGCTCGACCGCTCTCATCTTGCCTTCCAGCGCTCTCTCGATCGCACCGGCAGCATGACCCTTTTTCACTCCGCAAAAAAAACCGACGGAATGAGAGGGTGCGCTGTTCACTCCCAAGATCGGCGTCCGACCGACTTGATGCGAGGCCGCCAGCAGCGTCCCGTCCCCCCCCACCGTGACGACGAGCGCGGCGTCGTCGGGGTCGTAGGGCGCGTGGGCGCGGCGGATCCAAAGTGCGTCGGCGCCGAGTCGCCGCAGGACCCCGTCCACCTCTTCGATCGTTGCTTCGTGCTCGTCGTGTGAACGGCGCATGCTGCGCACGGTAGGGTCGTTCTTCTTGAGCAGGCGGGCGATGCGATCGTCCTGTTCCTGTTCCACGAAGAGCCGGTAGGCGGTGCGCTTGACGACGACGATGACACGAGGGCCCACCCTAAGACTCCGCGAGGCGCCGAAGAGCGATCTCGGTTTTGGCGTCCTCGATCTCGCCCGCTCGAAGCAGGGCCAGAGCGTCTTCCAGCGTCACGGTGACCAAGGTCGCTTGCCGCTCGAGCACCGACCCATCTTCGATGGGCGGCACGAGGGACGCGGGATCGATCTCGACGTGGAAATAGAAGTGACGTTCGCCAATGACGCCGGGACAGGGAAACGTCGAGCATCCAAGGGGCTGCAGCGCATCGAGGGGTACTTCGGCGCCGGTTTCCTCGTAGAGCTCGCGAACGGCGCACGCCCGCAGCCCTTCTTCGCTGCACTCGTGCGGCTCCACCAGCCCGGCGGGTACTTCCCACAAGCCTCCGAGCGTTTCGCGCTCGGGAATCGGCCACGCCTCGCGGCGGCGAAACGCGACCGGCGGGCGGAGCGCCGATCGAAGCAGCACCTTGCGGACGCCGGCTTCATCGCGGAAATGCGGCGCGACCACGACCGCATCGAGCGCCTTTCGCTCGACGACGTCGTAAAAAAATGGATCGCTCACCGACCCGTCGGGAAAATGCGCCCGAAGCTCGAGACGGCGGATCGTCAAGTACGCCCGCGCTGGCGCGTGCTCGGACCGATCCTTGTCGATCGAAAGTTTGATGTTCGGGAGGGGTGGAAGGGAGCCTGATGGATAGACTTTCGGCATGACCGTGGCGCGTGCAACCTCGAGAAGACGAGTAACCTTGCCAACGACGGAAATTGCAAGCAAAGATTTCAGCTCCACGGCTTTGCCGGCGGGGACACGGCGCGCTATGGAGCCCGCACTGCAATGCAGACCGGGCAACGCACCTGGATGGCGCGAGCGGCGTGGATGCTGCTTGGCGTCGCCTGCCTGACGCCGCGTGTCGCGCAATCCGAGGAGAAGACGGCGGGAACCGATCCGAAAAAGTCCGCCTCGGCGACGCGCGGCCCAAAAGCGGCTCCCCCATCCGCCCCGGCCAATGTCACCGCCATCGCCGAGAAGCTGAGGAGCGGCCCGTCGGACGTCCGGGCGGGTCTGACCGAAGCCAAGGCCGCCGGGAAAAGCGCACGATCGGTGGCCCCCGCGGTCGAAGAGTTGCTCCGCGCGGGTACCAACCTCGAGCTCACCGGCCTCGCCCTCTCGACGCTCGCCGAAATCGGCGACGAGGCGAACGCAGCGGCCATCTTGCCCTACGCCCGTCATCGCGTCCCCGAGCTCCGCAAGGCGGCGCTCTCCGCGCTCACGCGCCTCCGAGGTGCACAGGCGCGCGCGGCATTGCGTGAGGCTCTCTCCGACTCCGATGCCGGCGTGCGCGGGGTTGCCGCGGGCGGGCTCGGCGCACTCAAGGCAACCGAAGCGACGGCGGATCTTTTCGTGGCCCTCGACCACAACGTCCCCGAGGCGGCCAGCTCGCTCGGCCTGATCTGCACCGCCGAACCGTGCGAGAAGCTCGTGGCCAAACTGGGAACGCTCCGCTTCGATGTCATCGTGACCGGGCTCGACGCGATTCTCGCGCGGCCGGCCGGCGAGGTCTCCGACGAGTTCAAGATTCGGCTGGTCGAGCGGGTCCGCGATTTGCGAAGCGAACCCGCGCGCAATTACCTTCGGGATTTGCAGGCGCGCTGGCACATGGACGGCTCGCGTCGCGTCAAGCAGGCCATTGATCAAGCGCTGATCGCCAGCTCGGGGAGCCCACCATGAAGGGGGGCAGCGCCATGCTCGTCGCGGCGTTCACCATCGGCTGCGGCGGAGGTCAGACCCGACTCGACTCGGTCTTCTCGAGCGATTGGCGAGATGACGGTGGTGTCGCCGTCCGGCGCTTGCACGCCAAGCTCGCCTCGTTTCCCGTCCGACGAAATGCTCCGGTGGCGGTGGGTGTCGTCGAGAACGCACCCGGAGGCGGATTGCCCGCGCCGAGTCACATGTTGGTCGGCGCCCCGCTCGCCGAAGGGGGCGCCTACTGGTCCTACTCGCATCCGATTGACGGCCGCCCGCAGATTGCGGGAAGTGTGGTCGTCGCTGCCGGAGGCGGTGAGCTCTTCGCCCTCGACGCCCTGACCGGGCGCCCTCTTTGGGTCCGACAGAGCGGCGGCGCGTTACGAGGGGCGGGCGACGACGGAAGGACCACGGTCGTGTCGCTCGGCGGAATCGGCGACACCGGCTCCATCGTGCTCGCCATCGCACACGACGGCAGCGTCCTGCGCCAGCTGGAGACGCCCCATTTGGTGGGAGTTCCGGCAGTCCTCGGCAACTACGCTTTTCTGCCTTGGCAAGGGCAATACGTGACCGCGTACGACATCTCGAGCGGCGAAGAGAATGCACGGCTGTCTTTCGGCGAGCCAGTGAGCCGGGCTTTCACGCACGGCGGTCGGCTTTATTTCGGCGAGCGCGGGCTCTTTCGTTTCGACGAGAAGGTGTCCCAAGCATCGACACGCCAGGCGTCGCGTATCGCGCTCCCCGCCCACGAGCTACCGGGCGAACCGAAATGGTTCCGCCCAGGAACGGAGCGACGTGGAGCCACCGCCGACGCGCTGGATAAGGTCGCTCTCTTCGCCGCGCCGGATGGCGCAGGCTCCGCGCTCGATTCGGACCACTTCGTGGCGACGTATTACAAGATCGCGGTCGGCCTCGACGCCAAAACGGGGACCGTCGCCTGGGTGAGGAAGCACGCATCCGATTTCATGGCCGGCAGCGCCTTCCAGGGAGGGGTCGCCCTTTGCGACAGCGCCGGCAAGGTCACCCTCGCGAGCACCTCAACCGGAGCGACGCTCTCTTCGATCAGCCTCGGTAATAACCTGAAGAGCTGCACCGTGGAGGCCGATGGTCTGGTGAGCGGCACGTTCGGGGGGCGCCCGGCCGGCGAGGATGCCGCGCCGAAATCGTTGGCCGAGCAGATCGCTGCGGTCATCGGTTTCACCGAAAACGAGATGTTGCCAATCCAGAAGCTCCTGCTCGGCACGTTGGGAAAGCTCGAGGACCCCAAAGCGACCAAGATGCTCATCGACCTCGCCATCCACCCGCGCACGCCGGCCCTTCTCGTCGCCGATGCCGAACGGGCGCTATCCGGTCGCCGAAACGGGGCCGAATACGTGATCGAGGCGCTCGGCCGTCATTACGACTTTTTGAAAGACGTCCTGCGGGCTCCACCGCTGGGCGCGCTCGCCGATGCGGCCCTCGGGATGAAGGAATCACGCGCGGCTCCCGCACTGGCGTCCCATCTTCTCGACCCCGCCGACGCGGCGAGCGACGTACGTCACGCCGCGGCGGCACTCACCGAAATTGCGCGGAAATCCGAGCTGCCGCAGCTTCGCACGTTTTTCGCGCTTTATCGAACCACGGCCGCGGATGAGGATCTCGCCGCCGCCGTCGTCAGCGTCGCGCGAACGTTGGTGAAGCTCGGCGGTCCCGAGGACAAGGCGCTCGTCCTCAAAGCCGCGGAAGACCCGCTCACGCTCCCCCCCATCAAATGGCAGCTCGCGCAGCTGAACGTCAGGCCGCGGTGATCTTGCGTTGGGCCGACCATGCCGTGCTGCGGTTGCGGCCGGCCCGCTTGGATGTGTAGAGCGCGGCGTCGGCCGCCTTGAACAGCGTGTCCCAATCGCGGCCGGCCTCGGGAAAGGTCGCGATACCGATCGAGCAGGTCACCTTGAGAGGTCCTTCGGGCGTGCCGAACGACTTCGCCTCGACTTCTTTGCGAACGCGCTCGGCGAGGAGCATGGCCCCCTTGGCGTCGGTTTCCTCGCAGATCACGACGAACTCCTCACCCCCGAAGCGAGCCACCGCGTCGGTCGTTCGTTTGGCTCTGCGCAGAACATCGGCCAGGCCACGAATGACGTGGTCGCCCACATCGTGCCCGTGCGCGTCGTTCACCTTCTTGAAGAAATCGATATCGGTCACCAAGACCGAAAGATGGCGGGAGAAGCGGCTGGCTGCGGCCACTTTCTGGGACGCCATTTCGAGCATGGCGCGCTTGTTGAGAAGGCCGGTGAGGCCGTCGGTCGTGGCAAGCTCCTCGAGCTTTCTCACCATTCGTGCGTTGGCGAGCGAAACGGCCATGTGGCGCGCGAGCACCTCGAGGGTCGGACGAACGGCGTCCCCGAACGCACCTCTTCGCTTGGCTCCCAGCACCAGGGTACCGAGAGCTTGATCGTGGACCAGCAGCGGCAGCACCAAAACGGAGGGCATCGGCGGCGGCGAAAGGCGCTTGGCGAAGAGAACCTGGTGAGCAGGATCGAACTCGCCCTTGTAGGGCAGCGGATGGCGGTTCTGTACCACCATGGCGCAGAGACCAGCATTGTGCGAGAAGCGAGCCCCGAGCAGAGCGTCGCATCCTTCGCCGCTGACCGCCCTCACCTCGTGGCTCTTGGCGGCCTCGTCGAAAAGCGTCACGGCGGTAAAATCGAATAGGGCCACCTCGCGCGCGCTCTTGACACCCGCCTCGAGCACGTCCGACTCCGTCAGCGCCGAGCCGAGCGATTCGGCCGCGCGGTAGAGCTTGCCCTGCTCGACCTTGGCTCGCTCGAGCTGCACGAACACTCGCTCATTCTGAATGGCGCGCGCGATGTAACGGGTCGCGCTGGTGAGCATCTCCTCGTCACGGGCGGTGAAGGGCCGCTCATCGGTGCGATCGACCAAGAGGACGCCTCGCGGATGACCGTGATCCATCACCGGCACGCCGCACACCACCCGTACCGGGCAGGGGCCGGAGTAATAGGGCAGCTTGTAACCTGGTTTGAGCCCCTCCAGCACCACACTCGCACGCCGGACGAGCACCGCCCCGATGATGCCGTCACCCGACAGAAAAGGCCCTTCGCCGACGTTGTCGGCATCGCTCGAAAGCTCGCTGATGCGGACGTGCGTCCCCGCCTCATTTTGCCAGAGCAGGAGGGCGGTGTGGAGCGCGAGCGACTCGCGCAGCAGCTCGAGTGCGAAGAGAACCGCCTGGTGAATCTCCTCCACACTCGAGCGTGCGAGCTTCTCGTCGTCTCCCGAACGCACCGGCGCGGTGTCCGCGGGCCCGCGCGGTGCGCCGAGCAGCCGGTACGAGCGCGCGGCGTCGCGCATCCGCGCGACTTCCGCCTCGAGGCGCGCGCGAGAGCGCAGTCGGATGCGCGCGATCTCCGCGCGCAGAAAGACGAGGTTCAAAACCGCGAACATCGCGATGAACGCGGCGTGGAGCGCGAGGGGCAAAAGGGTACGCTCGGCGAGCGCCGCGTAGCGAATCCAACCCTCCAGCAGGACCAGAAAACCGACCACCAGAGCGGCGGCAAGCGGCCGTGCAAACGCGGATACAGCGGCGATCAAAACGTAGACCAGCGGGTAAAGCGGGCTGGAAAGTCCCCCCTCCGCTCGGCCCAGCGCAGCGTAGATCGCGACCACCAACAGCGCCCCGACTTCGACGTCGCTCCAGACTTGTGCTCCGCCGGCCCGTCGCCCCGGCCAACAGCACCATCCGAGCACCGCGAGCCACAGGGCTGCAGCCGCCATGAGCCATGGCCCATCGAACGGACTCTGCGCGTCGGCGACGTCGAACGCGCCGAGCGCCAGCGCCGTCGCCAGCCCGAGGCCCCGCCGCGCCGCTCGTCGAACGGCAAGGCTGACGCGTACGAGAAGCTCCATGGTGCGAACACGAGCGGGTACCAAAGAGCGGAAGTTCCGGCCTAATTTTCGCCGCTTCGGAACGAGGTAAGACGGCGGCGCGGCGTTTCCTACTTGCCCTCACCCCCCCGACGCTCGTTGGGGGGGGTTCAACCCGGGAGAGGATTAGCTCCCAATATCCATCGTTTATCGAATGCCGCGCCTACCTGAACGCCCGTAGTGTTATTGAAAGTGACAATCAAAAGCGCTATCTACTTCTTCGTTCAACCGAATGCCGCGCTTCGACCCCTACCCTTCCCGACGTGTCTCCAGCCTGTTTCCGTTGGTCGCGCTCGCGTGGTTGGCCGCGACGAGTGGCTGCGCGACACGCGCTTCCGTCGCCGACGCGGGAACGACCCATGTTTCGCGCTCGAGCGCAGCTGACTTGACGACCGAATCACCCAACGCGATCGTGTCCGTTCATCGGAGCAAGTGTGGCGCCTGTCACATGCCGGTCGCACCTGGGTCGCTCGCACGGGCCACGGCCGAGGCCACCATGCTTCGCCATCGCCGGCGCGCGAAGCTGAGCGAGAAGCAGTGGACGGATATGGTGGACTACCTTTCGGAAGACGGCGCGCTCCACGGCCGCCACACCGCCCGCTTCCCCTGAATCTCTCGCGCGGCGGCATGCGCGAGTCGCATGCTAGCTTCGGAGGGTGACGGTTCGGCGCGGACCCAATCCGCTTCTTTACTTCATCCTGTTTCTGCCGTTCGGAGCGACCTCGGGGTTCGTCACGGTCGCCCTCGGCTATCTTGCCACCCACCAGGGGATCTCCATCTCTGCGGTGGCGGCGCTCGCCGCGACCACACTCCTGCCCCAAACGTACAAGTTTCTGTGGGCGCCGGTCACCGACGCACTCTGGACGCGC
Source organism: Polyangiaceae bacterium (assembly GCA_036395495.1). GTDB lineage: Bacteria > Myxococcota_A > Polyangia > Polyangiales > Polyangiaceae > DASWDH01. The sequence goes on along the minus strand of DASWDH010000208.1, from coordinate 4,419 downwards.
AAAGGCTGGTATTGGACGGCGTCGGTCGTGTGTTCGCTCACGCTGACTGGGATGGGCTTCGTACCGATCCGGCAGGAGAACCTCGGCCTGCTCGAAATGCTCATCTTCGTCAACAGCGTGGCGTCGACATTCCTGGCCATGTCGGTCGAAGCGATCATGGCCCACGCCACGCCAGAGGCGGAGAGAGGCCGGGCGGCGGCCTGGTCGCAGGCGGGGAACCTCGGCGGAAGCGGCATCGGAGGCGGAATCGGGCTGTGGCTGGCGCTGCATCTGCCTCAACCGTGGATGGCCAACGGGCTGCTCGGTGCGATGCTGCTCGCGTGTGCGATCGCCGTCGCGGCCCTGCCCGAACCAAAAAAAGAGAGCGGCGCCCTCGCCGAGCGCGGCAAGCAGGTGATCAAGGATCTGCGGGACGTCGTGTGGTCGCGCAACGGGGCTTTGGCGGTTGCGCTCTGCTTCCTACCGATGGGTGCCGGGGCGGCGTCAGGGCTCTTCTCGGGCGTCGCCAAAGACTGGGGTGCTTCCGCCGAAATGGTGGAATGGATGAACGGCTGGTTCTCTGGGGCGGTCATGATTGTCGGCTGCCTCGCGGGCGGCCGGCTCTCGGATTCGATGAACCGCAAGGCCGCGTACCCGGTGGCGGGCGCCCTGCTCGCGTTGGTCGCGCTCGCCGCAGGCTTCGCGCCGCGAAACCCTGTGACGTATGCAACGCTCTGCGTCGCGTATTCATTCGCGACCGGTGTCTGCTACGGCACGTTCACCGGCTTCGTCCTCGAAGTGATCGGAGGCGGCGCGGCGGCGACCAAGTACAACACATTCGCGTCGCTCTCGAACTTTCCCATCTGGTACATGACTCAGATCGACGGCTGGGCTGCCGACAAGTTGGGTCCCGGCGCCATGCTCCTGGTCGATGCGATGGCGGGCGCAGCCGGAATCGTCGTCCTTTTGGGGGTGGTCGCACTGCTGCGCACCCTGCGACCCACCCCCGAACCAGCGGTAGCTACCGAGTAATTACTTGATCTCGTAGGCTTCGACGACGTCTTCGGTGAGGCGCGGCACGATCAGGCGGCTTCGTTTCTTGTCATAACCGATGTCAGCCGCACCCTTCACGTTGGGGATGGCGATTTCGAACTTTCCGCCGATCTGGCCCCGATAGATCCCCGATGCTTTCCAGCTCGAGACGAAGATGGTGTCGCCCACCGCGACCAACCCGTCGAGGCCCCCTTCGGGAACCGTCGTGACGTCCTTGCGTTTGCCGTCCTTTTCGAGACGATAGATTTCGTTCGTACCCATGGTGGCAACCAGGAGGCCTTTGTCCGTCGGCAGGACGCCGTTCGGTTGGCCGAGCTCCTTCGACTTGGCGAGCGGACGCAATTTGCCCTTCTCGATCGCGTACACGGCGTCCGAACCCGACGGCTCGGAGTCGCTCTTTCCTTGCTTGAGCCCGCTGTCGGAAACGTAGATCGTGCCGTCCGGCCCAGCCGCGACGTCGTTCAAGAAGGTCGCGCCGGGAACGGCGATGTCCCCCTTCGGCGCGCCCGTTTTGACGTCGAATTTGCGGACGACGGTGAGGTCGGCGGCATAGAGAATCCCCTGTGAGATGGCGAGCCCCTTGGGAGCGTCGAGCTTGACCTTGTTGGCGCCGCCGGCGATCCACTTGGGCGTGGTCACCTGGCCGTCGGGGGACAGCACGGAAATGTAGCCATTGCCGTCCTTGTCGGTCGGCTTTCCGTTGATGTTGCTGACGAGGTAACGATCGGCCTCCTCGTCGTAGAGCGCGCTTTCAGGAGCGGCGAAGGCGCCGGTAAAGCGCACGGCGGGGGTCGATCCTGCCGGCGGAGTCGCCTCGGTCTTGGCCGTTTTGTCGGGGGTAGTCGAGCTGGCGAGGTTTTGTCCGGCGGGCGGCTGCGGACCCGGCGCAGCGGCGGCCTGAGCCGGTGGCGGCGCCGGAGGGGGCTCGGGAGCCGATTGTGACCCGCCACAAGCTGAAGCAAGGACTGCCGCGAACAGAGCGAGGCTTGGAGCTTTGTGCGTCATGGTTGACTCCTTTACGAAGAAGGCCGCGACCACGCTGCGGGAATGTTCTGGGAAAATGCGCAGCCTCGGTCAGCGGACGCCGAGGGTGATGCATTCCCACTAGCGAACGAGTCGCCGCTCCGCAACCTCGGATCGACACGACCAGGTCGTCCTTTGGATCCTATCGGCAATCGAAACGACGGGGAGCGAGAATGTGGACGCAGTAATGCTATGGGCACGTCTGGCTCAGACAGGTGCTGATTTGGGTCGCGCATTGGCTCGTTGCGCAGGCGGTGCAAGCATCCGATCCCAGCGCGCAATCCGCGGCGCAGTGATCGCCTACGCACTGGCTCACCGGCAAAAGCACGTCCGTGGCTCCCGCACATCCCATCGCCACGCACTTTTCCCAGCAAGGGCCGACGAGAACGCCCCCATGGGTGAACGTCGGCGCGTCGCCAGGCGGGCAGGCCTGAACGCACGAAAGCTGATCGACGCAAGCGTGAGCTCCCGTACCGGTGACCGACATGTTCGCGCAGAACTCGAAATCGTCGGCTAGGCGAGGGTAATACAGTCCGGCGAAGACACACATCTCGCTCGTCCTGGCCGTGGGGCCCTGAAAGACATCGAAGGTATCGGAGTTTTCGTAATCGCACCGAAAGCGGACCACCGAACCGGTGCCCATCGCCATGGGGCCCTGGAAATCTTCGGGATGTTCCCAATCGGTCGTCTCGAAGAAGGGCGCATCTGCCGATGACGGTCGACTGGGATCGAGCCACACGTGCATGGCTTTGCCGCGCTGGTGGTAGTGGGTGTAGGCAGTAATGACGTTGACGTTGCCGGTGACATCGCAATGAATTCCAGAGGTCGCCGAGCTCTGCGCCGGCACGTAGATGAAGGGATCGTAGAAAATCATGAACCCCGCTTCCTCACGACGGCTCTCGAGCGGGGCGGTGTCGAAGCCGGCGCTGACTTTCGCCTCGATGTCCTGACTCGTCGGGTTGATGTAGTGAGCCTGGAGCAGCAGTACCTGCCCGGCTCTCATGGGAAAGCCGACTCCGTCAGGGAACCGAACGCTCCCGCTGGGGGACTGACCGCCATAAAGGATGCCGTGGGTGTGCTCCATGATCGGCTCGTCGCCGTTCACGCAATCATATTGCCCGGTCATCTCGGCGGGAATGGCATCGAGGTCGGTCGTGTACACCAGAAAGTGGTGGCTGCCGGTGCTGTACTGATGCGAGACCGCGACGACGTTGATGTCCTGGTCGCTCGGTAGGGCGACGTACTGGCAGCGATGCAACTCTTCGCCTGGCTTCACGGTGAGCTGCATCGATACGATGACGTCGTGCTGAAAATCGCCCCCCACGGGGCTGCCAGGGCTCGAAGACGATGAACAACCGCACGCTGCTAGGACGACGGCGAGGCGCAAGACGAGGTTCCGCATGGTAACCCGTATGGCATATCGGCCGGGCGCCGGCAAACGATACGACACTCACCTACGCTCCCTCGGGTAACCTTCGGGTGAGATGGCAAGAGCCATGGGGATTCGGCTGCAGATCGTGCTCGCGCTGAGTGGGCTCTTGCTGCTCGCCTTCGTTCCCCTTTTCGTGGCCGTCGCCAGTTTGACACGAGCGACGATGCAGTCGACCCGCGAAGCCAGCGCCCGTTCCATCGCACGCGCGCTGGCTCTGCACATCGACGAAGCACGAAAGAACCGCGAAAGCGATAATGCGCAGCTCGGCCCGCTCGTCGACGGCGCCATTCGAGCGAGCGGAGTCAGCGCCCTCGCGATCTATGACGAAGCAGGCACGATGATCTCGCGGGGGGGCGACGCGGAGAGCTCGCGCGCGCTGCCCGAGCGGGTGACCACCGGCGAGGAAAAGATGCGCCAAGTTCAGGTGGGGCGCGCGGCCGCGGTGCTCGTCACTTCCGGCGGCCCGCGCGACTCGATCGCGGCGGTGGTGCGTACGGACCAGGACGCCGGTCGGGGAGCGCCGCTCTTGCGCCTCTTGGCGCTCTACACGGGACTCTTCGCGCTCGCGCTTTTGACGTTCGCCTACATCGCGCTGACCCGGCTCATCGTTCGGCCGCTCGAGGCCATCTCGATGGCGGCGCGGCGCGTTGCGGCAGGCGCACGAGGTCTGGAAGCGCCCGAAGTGGGGGCCGCCGAGCTGCTCGATCTCTCCCGTAGCCTGTCGGAGATGACCGCCAAGCTTCGCTCCGACGAGCAGAGGATGCGCGATCAAATCGACGAGCTCGAGCGGCGTGCGCAGAAGCTCCGCGAAGCGCAAGAACGATTGATTCGCACGGAACGACTCGCCTCGGTAGGCCGCCTTTCGGCCGGGCTCGCCCACGAGATCGGCAATCCGTTGGCGGCGCTGCTCGGCCTGGAAGATCTGCTGCTTC
>DASWDH010000207.1:0-7269 GCA_036395495.1 Polyangiaceae bacterium | reverse complement strand
GGTTTCTTCGTCGCGCCGGCCAAAGGCGAGAAGCGCTTCTCCAGCTTGGGCGGTCAGGGCATGAGCATTTCGGCCAAGGTCGCGCCCGGGCAGCAGAAGTTGGCGAAGGATTTCATCGCCTGGTTTCTCAAGCGATCGACCCAAGAGAAATGGGTCACCAAAGAAGCGGGGTTTACCGCCAATACCGAGATCTTGAACAGTGACTCGTTCAAGAAGGCCACCCCCTACAACGAGCCGTTCTCGCGATCGATGAACCATTTGCAGGACTTCTGGAACGTTCCCGCGTACAACGAGCTCCTGGCTGCGTCGGTGCAGCGCCTCGGCGAGGCGCTCGACGGTCTCAAGCCTCCCGAGGCGGCGCTCGACCTCATCGCCAAAGAGCACGAGCGAATCTTCAAACAGGCGGGGCTCGCCAGGTGACCAAAGAGGGTTCGTTCCTCAAGTTCGGCTTCGTGGGGCCGACCCTCCTTTTTCTGGTCGCGCTGAACCTATTTCCGCTGTGTTACAACGTCGTCCTCGGATTCACCGACGCGGCGCTCAGCCAAGACGATTATCGTTTCGTGGGCGCGAAGAACTACGGTGTCATTTTCGAGGCCGTGACGAACCCGAAATTCGGCGACGCGCTGCGAACGACGGGCTTCTTCGTCATGGTCGCGGTGACCGTCGAGCTCTTGCTCGGGTTTTGCCTGGCGCTCGCGCTTCGATCGAAGTTCCCGGGGAAAACGTGGCTACTCACCGCGTTGCTGGTGCCCATGATGCTTTCGCCCGCGGTGATGGGACTGTTCTGGAATCTCATTTTGAGTGCGCACAACGGCATTCTGAACCAGGCGCTCGGGAGTGTCGGTTTGCCCGAACCCCATTGGTTGACCGATCCCAAGGTGAAACTCGTGGCTGTGCTTCTGGTCGACATCTGGATGTGGACGCCTTACATGCTGCTCGTCGCTCTGGCTGGGCTCAATGCCATACCGAGCTATATCTACGAAGCTGCCGAAGTGGACAGGGCATCGACGTGGACGGTGTTCCGGCGGATCACGCTGCCGTTGTGCGCCCCGCTTCTCTTTCTTGCCGTCCTTTTTCGCACGACCGACGCGCTGAAGCAGTTCGATCTGGTGATGGCTCTCACCGGTCCCAACGACGCTTCCACCCAGACGTTGAGCGCGCTCCTTTACCAGATTACCTTCGCCAACCAAAAAGTGGGGCTCGGAAGCGCGTACGCCTGCGTGGTGCTCGTGGTGGTCATGGCCCTCGCGAGCGTCTTCACCCGTTACCTCGATTGGCTGGCGAAAAAGCAGGGACGATTGGCGTACGGGTCGGCATGAAGGCTCTACGGGTTGCGCTCATCGTCGTTTACAGCCTCGTCGGGATGCTTCCGTTCGCGTGGCTCGTGCTCACCGCCTTCAAGCATCACCCGGACACCATCAGCTCGAGCGCCAAGTTCGTGCCCTGGACCGGGGCGGAGGTGGGCGGACCGGGGCTCGCCTTTTCGCCGACGGTCGAAGGATTCGCGCAGCTCGCCGACGTACACGAAGGGATGGAGTTCAGCTTTCTCGATCATCTGGTGAACAGCGCGTTGATCGGGGTCCTGAGCACGTTGGCTTCGGTGGCGCTGGGCACCTCCTGTGCTTATGGGTTCAGCCGCTTTCGCATCGGGGGGTCGAAGGACTGGCTTTTTTTCATTCTTTCGACGCGCTTCATGCCTCCGCTCTCGGTGGTTGCGCCGGTTCTCATCATGTACCGCGCACTCGATCTACCCAACACGCACGTCGGGCTCGTCGTCCTCTACACGGCGTTCAATTTGTCGCTGGCGGTTTGGCTGATGAAAGGCTTCATCGACGATATTCCGCGTGCCTACGAGGAATCGGCGCTGGTCGACGGCTACTCACATCTTTCGGCGTTCTTTCGCGTCGTGCTTCCGCATGCTCGCACCGGCATGGCGGTGACCGCGGTGTTTTGTCTCATCTCGGCGTGGAACGAGTTCGGCTTCGCGATGACCCTCAACAACGCGCGGGCGGTCACCGTCCCCGTGTATTTCGCGGGATTGCAGGGAAATACGAGCGGCGTCCCTTGGCCGCAGATCGCGGCGGGCGCTTTGCTCTTCGTTCTGCCCATCGTCGTCTTCACCTTTCTCGTGAGAGACCACCTTTTGCGCGGAGTCACCTTTGGTACGATCAAGCAATAGTTGGGTGAGGCTCGCCGACAGGGTGCTGCTCGGCGGAATGGCTGCCGGGATCCTGCTCATGCTGCTGCCCTTTTGGACGCTTGGGCTCGAGGCGGGTTTCTTTCTTACCTTGGCAAGCACCGTTCTCGAGATCGTCACCAGCCATCTGTTGCTCGAAACATGAGTTTTCTCCGCATCCACGCCCTCGAGAAGACGTATGCCGACGGCACGCGCGCCGTCAAAGGCATCGACCTCGACGTTCACGAAGGCGAGTTCATCGTGCTGCTCGGGCCGTCGGGGTGCGGAAAAACCAGCACCCTACGCATGGTGGCCGGGCTCGAGATCGCCACCGCTGGGCGCATCGAGCTCGATGGGGCCGACGTGACCACGCGGCGTCCGTCGCAGCGCGACGTGGGCTTCGTGTTTCAATTCTACGCCCTCTACCCTCACTTGAACGTCGAAGAGAACGTGGCGTTCCCCCTCCGAAGCACGGGCGTTCGCCGCGAAGAGGTCATGCGGCGAGTACAGGACGTTGGCCGGCGCGTCGGGCTCACCGGGCTCGAGAAGCGCTACCCGGCCCAACTTTCGGGAGGCGACAAGCAGCGTGTTGCGCTGGCGCGTGCGATGGTGCGGCGACCTCGCCTCTATCTGATGGACGAACCGCTCGGGTCCCTCGACGCCGATCGTCGCCTCGACATGCTCGAATTCATCCGGGTGCAGCAACTCGAGTCGAAGGTGACGACGATCTACGTGACGCACGACCAACATGAAGCCATGAGCCTGGCCGATCGCATCGTCGTGATGTCGGAAGGAGAGATCCGACAGGTCGGACCGCCCGCTCAGGTTTACGAACATCCGCGCGATCTCTTCGTCGCCAAGTTCGTGGGAAGCCCGGGGATGAATTTCGTGGAGGGCACGATTCACGCGCTCGGGCGGAGCACGATTTTCGTTCCCCACCACGGCGACGTGGTCGTCCCGCTCCCCGCTGCTCCGGTGAGCGGGCCGGCAACGATCGGCGTCCGACCGGAGTACGTGCGCGCCGACGACGCGGGATCGATCGCGGGGGAAGTCGTCCTCGAGGAGTACCACGGGTCGCACCGCTACACCCACGTGAAGACACCCTGTGGGCCCATCGTCATGCGTTCGCATTCGGCACATGTCGTCGGCGAACCCGTCACGCTCTCTTTCGACAAGTGCTCTCTTCACATCTTCGACCGCCGAACAGGGCAAAACCGGCGTTACTGCCATGTCTAAGGCCTTCCTGCGACTGTCCGAGGTGACCAAGGCCTTCGGGGCAAAAGTCGCGCTCGCCGGGGTCGACCTCACGCTTGGCGAGGACGAGCTGCTCATCGTGCTCGGTCCCAGCGGCGCTGGCAAGACGACGCTGCTGCGCACGATCGCGGGGCTCGAGGATCCCACGTCGGGCGTGATCGAAATGGCAGGGGCGGACGTGCGCCGTCGTTCGCCGGCGGAGCGCGACGTCGCGCTCGTCTTTCAGAACTTCTCTCTTTATCCGGATTGGTCGGCGAAAAAAAATATCGAGTTTCCACTGCGCGCGCCCGGCCGCAAGCTTGACGAGAAGACGATTCGTGATCGGGTGGATTGGGCCGCGGACCTCCTCCACATCGGTCACCTGCTCGACCGGCGCGCCAACCGGCTCTCCGGTGGAGAGATGCAACGAGTCGCCATCGGGCGCGCGATCGTGCGGCGCCCGCGTCTCTTTTTGATGGACGAACCTCTCAGTAACCTCGACGCGAAGCTCCGTGAGCTTTTGCGGGTCGAGCTCGTGAACCTGCGGCGCCAGCTGGGAACGCCCATGATCTACGTGACCCACGACCAAGCCGAAGCGCTCTCGATGGGCGATCGCGTCGTGGTTCTCGCCGGCGGCCGCGTGCTCCAGACAGGAACGCCGGCGCAGATTTACGAGAGACCCGATTCACCGGCCGTCGCCAAGCAGGTGGGCATCCCCCGGATCAATATCGTCGCCGTCACTCGGCAAAATGGGATGTACGCGACCGCCGCCGGTCTCCCCTTGCTCGCGGTGCCCGTGAGCCACAAGGTCGCGACCGGCATGCTGCTCGGCGTTCGTCCGGAGCACGTGTCGCTCCAAGGCGGAGAACATCCGGCGACGATCGAGCTCGTCGAAGACACCGGTCCAGCGAAAGTCGCGGCCATCTGGTGGGGGGGCGAGCGCTTGCACGTGCTGATGGAGAAGAACGCGACAGGTCGCCCAGGAGACCGCGTCTTCCCCCAGCTCGATCCGGCGCGCGTGCTTTTTTGGGCAAGTGAATAGAGAGGAGCAGAAACATGGCAATCGAGGCTTTCGAACCCAAATACATGAAGCTCGGAATCCTGACCGCAGCCCTGCAAGAGCTCACGCCGCGCCAAGTGCGGGACGAGGATCCGGACCGGGCGATTGAAGACTGGCTAGCCTTCGCGCGCGAGATCGGCGCGGACAATGTCCAGCTTTCGGCCGCGCTGCACCCGTCGGAAGCGGATGTCCCACCCGAAGCCATGCTCGATCCGGTGGCGAACACGCTCGACCTACGAAGACCCTTCGACAAAGTGCGCGCGAGCCGCGTGGCGACCGCCATCCGGGAAACGAAGATCGGCATTTCCGACCTTGCGTATTTCGACAACATGCTGCACCACGACGACGGGGTTCGCCGCAAGAAAATGGATTTCATGCTGCGCGTCTTCGATGCGGCGGCTCTCCTCGGCCTCGAGGCGGTGTGCGGCTTCGTCGGTCGCAACCAGACCCTCACCATGGACCAAAATCTGGAGCAGTTTGCGCACGACTTCGTTCCGCTTCTCAAGGAGGCGAAGGCCCGCGGTATCACCTACCGGGTCGAGCAATGCCCCATGCCCGGTTGGACGACCGGCGACCATTTCCACAACAACATCGGTTATGCGCCGGGTCCGTGGATCGCGCTCCACCGCATTTGCGAAAAGCATGGTGTCGGCGATCAATTTCGCATTCACTACGATCCGTCACACTCCATTCTCATGGGGCAAGACACGCGATCGATTTTCCAGTACTTGAAGGACGCGGGATACGCGTTCTTGATTGCCGGCTTTCACGTGAAGGGACAAGTCGTCGATGCAAGAGGGGTGTCGGGGTGGGGCTACGGAGGCCAGACGATGGAGCGAGGTGATTGGAAGGGGGGGCAACCTTCGAGCGACCCGGCCGACCAGGTCAAAGCGTGGCTGAAGCAGACGGTGCTTTGCGAACACGAGCTGCCCGGCACCGCCAGGCACGACCCGCTCGCCTATTTGCAGAACCGCTCCGTCGACTGGCTCGACCACCAACTGGCGGCGCGCGAGCTTTTGCCGCTCGACCCTGCCAAGACGCCTCTCATCGTCGAACACGAATACCCGCCCGCTCGCATCCAAGACCGAGCGCGGCTCTTGCCGATCTTGCGTGGGTCGCTGGCCTTCACACGCAAAATCGACGAGGCGGCCGCTTGCATGTTCGCATTGCAGCACGAAGTGCTCGCCGCGCAGGGGATCCCCATTCAAGGCCGAGGCCGCGAACCTTACCGCAGCTGACAGAGGAGAAAGACCGTGAAAAAGCTGAACATCGCGATGATCGGTTACCAGTTCATGGGAAGGGCGCACAGCAATGCGTGGCGACAGGTTGGAAGATTCTTCGACCTCCCTTACGAGCCCATCCTCAAGGTGATCTGCGGCCGGAACGATGCCGCCGTGGCAACCGCTGCCAACAAGCTCGGATGGCACGAGCACGCGACCGCGTGGCAAGACGTCGTCGCCCGCGACGACGTCGATGTGATTGACATCTGCACGCCGGGTGACTCCCACATGCCGATCGCGCTGGCCGCCGCGGAGGCGAAGAAGGTCGTGTTCTGCGAAAAACCGCTGGCCAACTCGCTCGGCGAAGCCGAAAAGATGCTCGACGGCGTCGAGCGCGCCGGCGTCTTGCACATGCTCTGCCATAATTACCGCCGCGTGCCGGCGGTGGCTCTCGCCAAGCGGATCATCGATGAGGGGCGCATCGGCTCCATCCGCCATTACCGCGGCATCTATTTGCAGGACTGGATCGTCGATCCCGAATTCCCGCGCACCTGGCGTCTCGAACGGGCGAAGGCGGGATCCGGTTCCCTCGGCGACATCGCCTCGCATTCGCTCGATCTCGCACGCTACCTCGTGGGCGAGATCGCGGAGGTGACCGGCATTCTCAAAACGTTCATCACCGAGCGCCCGCTCCCGGGCTTGAAGACGAGAGCCGCGGTCGACGTGGACGACGCCGCCCTCGCTCTCCTTCGATTCGAGAACGGCGCCATCGGCAGCGTCGAGGGATCGCGTCTCGCTCCCGGGCGCAAGAACTACAACCGGTTCGAGATCAACGGCACGCGCGGGAGCCTAGTCTTCGATCTCGAGCGCCTGAACGAGCTCGAGCTCTACATCGAAGAGGGGCCGAACAGCGGGTTTCGCGACGTGCTGGTCACCGACGCGAAGCACCCCTATGCCGCAGCGTGGTGGCCGCCCGGTCATCTCATCGGCTATGAGCACAGCTTCACGCACACGGTCCACGACCTCATCATGAGCATCCACGACCAGAAGCTACCCGCCCCGAATTTCGAAGATGGCGTGAAGAACCAAAAGGTGCTCGACGCGATCGAGCGTTCGTCCAAGTCCGGTCGCTGGGAGAAAAGCAGCTAGCGCCTTTCGCGTGGTGGCCGAGCTATTCACATCCCCCAGCTTGGCAGAGGCCATTCCAGCATAGGAATTGCGTGAAGGTGCAGGCGCCGCCGTCACCACATGGCTGGGCGCATACTTCGTCGTAGCCGTCCTGCTCTGCGCGAACGACGACGGCGAGCTGTCGCAGCTCGCCCGGATCATCCGTCACCACGACATCCGGACGGCGCGCGCGTACGAGGGAGAGGAAATCTGCGCGCGTGGGGCATTCGACGGGGGCGTCGTAATCGATGCCCACTTGCGCGCGAGTGACGTCGGCCAGGGCGGGGTGCGGCCAAACCGGGGCAAGCGCCGAGCAGCCGAGAGCGACCAGCTCGAAGCACCGGGACCTCGTCATCCTGCCGCGATTGTGGCCCGTTCGAGCAACGCTGTCTCGTGTTTTGCTGCCCCCTATC
>DASWDH010000206.1:0-5787 GCA_036395495.1 Polyangiaceae bacterium | reverse complement strand
TGAGCTCTAAAGGGACGCGTCTAGGATCCGCTAGCCACCAGATTTCACGACGGTCGATCCGGTCAGGCAGGCGCCGTTCTGCAACCGCGGCTCATCGACAAGAATGCGTGAGTCGCCTGCGAAGGACTGAGCCTGCAGGCTCGGAATCCCACGAAGATGTTGACGATGGAACTCGACTTGTTGACTTGTTGCGGGACTTTGATCCTTCCTGAAATGCAATGACGAAACTGCCGGACGTTGGATTCAGGACGGACATTCAAGGAGTGAAGCTCATTTCTGACGTATTCGATAGCGACAAATTCTCTCGAAATAAATATGCCCATATGGCATCAGTTTCGCCGACCTATCAAATGACTTTGCGACCATTTCGGAACTTCGTGAGTGCATGTCTCGTGTGCGGGGTGCATGTTGCTTGCTCCAGCGAGGGGAACGGTCAGAGCGACACCGGAACACACCAGGGGTTCTGCGCGACATGGGAGGCGCGGCTGCGCGAGTGCCAATTGCTTGGCCCGGGCGATGTTGGGTGCACCGAGTACGGGGACGAAGCCGAGCAGTGCGAGACGCGATGTTACGCCAGCGCGACTTGTGAAACGTTGAAACTTTCTGCGTGCGGTTTTGGCATGGGTAGCCTCGGACTCTGCACGGGCTCCTGCGTCGGTCTGGCGTCAGTCACTTGCTCGGATGGCAGACAGATTTCTGGGTACGCGCGCTGTAATCTCGTGATGGACTGTCCCAGTGGCGAAGACGAGATTGGCTGCACGAGCGAGATGACGGCGAAATTCAAATGCCGTAACGTCGATGAGTTCGTCTCCACCGAAGTCATATATGCGATGGAAGGCGCGACTGCAGCGATGGTAGCGACGAAGGTTCCGGTTGCGAGATCGTATTGACGTGCGGCGGCATCAACATCCAAGCGCGGCAGGTCTGCAATGGACTTTCAGATTGTCTAGATAACTCGGACGAGCCCGCAACGTGTGCCAAAGTGTGTCCGTGACGCGAGCGAAGAGACCCGTCGCCCCAGGTCCCTCGCTTCGTGATGCGCCTAGCTTCAGCGCCACCGCCAGCTGGCGAGCGCCGCGAGCCGCGCTGGCGTTGATCTCGCCAGCGCCATGACGGCGTCCACCCCTTTTCCTCTGGTAAACCGTAAGCCATCCACAAACGGCGTCTTGACGCCGACCACGGGCGGCGGGACGTCCTTGGGAGGCGCGTTCGCGCGTTGCTCGTCGATCCACGTGCGTAGGTCGTCGAGGACCGGCTGGGTGTACTCGAGAAGGCGGGCACTTCGCTCTTCGGCGGAGTCGCCCGCCAGGGTTGACTCACGCTCGATTGCGAACAGGCGGGCAATCTTGTGCACGCCTTCGAGGGCAATGGCATCGCCCAATCGCGCTGCCTCGACCATGCGGCGCCTGGCGTGCGCCCAACAACCTGGACGCTTACCTCCCGCGCGCTCGAGGAAATTGGTCACGCAGGTCCCATCGCACTGCACGGGTCGAGCGAGGTTCTTTCCAAGGAAACGGCGCACACTGTCCGAGTCAGCGCTCGGGGAGTAGAAGAAGGCTACCCAGCGTGCATTGGTCCAGCACCACATTCCGCCGGTTCGGATGCCTTCGACGATGCCGGGATCGAGCACGGGAATCCCTGTCGAATCGGTGCCCAAGAGCCCCGGGGCACGCGTCCGTTCGTGGATGAGGCTGGCGACCGGCATGAGCAAATCGATGGCCACCGCCACGCTTCGCCCGAGTGTCTGCGGTGCGATGTCGACGCCCGCGCACGCAAAGCGCGCCACCTGGCGGTCGATGGGCAGGTGCTCGATGTACTTGTCGCAAAGAGCCTCGATGATGAGCGTGTCGCCGAGCTTGCCACGTTCGACGATGGAAGGCGGCGTTGGCGCCGAGACGATGGCGTCGTCCTCGGGCAGGCAACGCGCTCATCAAGGCGCTCGGTGACGATGATGCGAGCTGGCACGACGTCGAAGATTTCACACTTGGAGTGCCCGACGGTCTTCATCTCCGAGCCGCAGATAGGGCAGATGCGCTTGTCGTCGGGCACTCGATTGACGACTTGCACTCGCTCGAGATGGGCCGGTGCGGCAGCACGCCCGGGATGTCGGCCGCGCCGATTCTTCTTCGGCTTCTTGCCCACATTCGTCCGGCCGGTCTTCGCCGCCGGCATGAGAATGCCCACAAGGGGAAGCACGAGCTGGCGTTCGAGCCGCTCGAGTGTTTCGGAACGAGGGCGCTTGCGTCGCAGGTTCGCAAAGGAGAAAATCAGGTGCGCAGAGAACCTATCGAAATGATTGCGGAGAGAGTGGGATTCGAACCCACGGTACCCGTAAGGGCACACCTGATTTCGAATCCTACCGGAGGGTCGCCAACAGTCGCAACCCGTCGCGATTACCGGCAGAATGCGACCGATCACGACAGTTCGCTACCCGCGATCCCCGCGCGATCCCCGGAACCGGGCGAGTCCGCGCCGCCGCCTGACGCCGTCGACGAGGCGCTGGCGACCGGTCTGGCGGAGGCGGCACGGGCAGGGCGCTGGGATGTGGTGACCGCCCTGTCGCGCGAGCTCGAGCTGCGGCGCCTGGCTCGCGTCGATTCGAAAGTGGTCCCCCTCCGCGCGACCAAACGCGCCGACGGGAAGTAGCCATGAGCACGTCCGGTTGTGACCCCGCCGGGCCGGCGGGCGCAGGAGTCATTTCGCTGAAGGAACCCCACGCGTACGCAGCGCGGATGACGGCGCTCGCGCTGAGCTTCCCGACGATGCGGTACGCGGATGGCGTGGCGCCCTGGGATGCAGTTCGTCTCTCTCGTTGGCTTCGCTCGGGTGCACCCGGCCACGGCGCGAAATGCGCTGGACAGTTCCTGCTGGGCGTCTGGAACCCCTCGACCCGCTGGAGGTCGGGAAAGTTCGACCTGCACGAGGCCCTCGGCATCTGGGACCACGAGCACCACGCCGCATTTCTCGCGTGGGTGCGAGCGCCGTGGTGGCCGTGAGGAAGGACGGAGACCCTCGTGAGCGTCGAAGCGACGGAGCTCGTCCTATTCTTGGAAAACGATCCATCCCTCTACCGCCAGGAGCAATTCATCTTTCGCGCGCTCGCTCGAAAGAAGGATCGCGACACGTACAAGAGGGCTCTCGCGCCGAAAGCCTTCGCGACGCTCACCAACCTGGCGGCGAAGAAATACGTTCGCGAGCACGGGTCACCGTCGGACAGGTGGAATCTCGTCTTTTCGCCCATCGACCGACGGCACGCGGCTCTCATCCTCGTCAACCACTTCGAGGACTGGTACGCGGTCGACTACCAATCGTTGAAACGGCCTGCGACTCGAGGAGACGAGTCGTGACGGAGGGCGCGCGATGAAGCTGCGTGCGTACGCCGAGGGAACGACGGTCCCCGTCGAGAAGACGCGGGCGGACATCGAGCGTCTTCTCACCAGGCACGGCGCGGCTCAGCTCGGCATTGTCACCGACGCCGAGCGCGGGCTCGCGATGGTTCTGTTCACGCTCGCCAACCGGCAGATCCGGATGCGCGTGCCCCTCCCGCGCCTCGATGATGTCAGGCAGAGCGCCCGTCGCGGCTCACACGACGGGCACGTTGCGCGCTGGGAGCAACTCAGCCGCGAACGTTGGCGCGCTGTCCTCTTGCTCGTCCGAGCCAAGCTCGAGCTCGTCGAGCTCGGGCTCTCGACGATCGAACGCGAGTTTCTCGCCGACATCGCGCTGCCAGATGGGCAGACCGTTGGCGAAGTGCTGCACCCCCGTCTCGAAGAAGCCTACACGACGGGGCGCATGCCTCCGATGTTGCCGGGGGGTCAGTCGTGATCGAGTCGGTCGACCAGCGTCCGTTTCGGTCACTCCCTTGCGGGTGCGTCATCCGTGTGCACAACGCCGGCGGCGGATGGCTCCTCTTCGAGCTCGAGCCATGCCGAGCCGATGGAGATCAGGTCCAAACGTTCTGGATGGCGCCGTGCGCGTGCGTCGCTTTCTCGGACGGGATGCGCCTCGTGTGCCCGCGGCACGCGTACCTTTCGCAGCTCATGCCGATGAGGCCGGAGCTCCAATGAAGCGCGAACGCTCGTTCAACCATGGAGGGATCCGCTGATGGAGAGGACCGGTTACGCTCGGCTCGACGCCGACTACCTGGTGCAGGTTCGGCCGCATCTCACTGATCGCGAGGCTCGCGTCTACGAGGCCTTGATCCTCCTGTGCGACGGGTGGGATCGACCGACGACGACGGCGTCGGTCGCGTCGATTACGCGGCTCCACATCGACCACGTGCGCAAGGCCATGCGGTCGCTCGAGCAGCTGAAGCTGATCGATTGCACGTGGCGAGGCGCTCGCACGAGCCCAAATGGGCACCGCTCGGTGGTGATCCTGCGCGACCATGCAGCAACCCTCGAAGTCATGCGAGCTCTGGGCCGAATCGGCCCAGAGCTGGGGGGTAGACCCCTCGCCGAGACGGCTCGAGCTATGGGCCGAAACAGCCCAGAGCTCGCCGAAGCTCTGGGCCAAATCGGCCCAGAGCTGACCGAAGCTATGGGCCAAATCGGCCCCAAGACTCTGGGCCGAAACAGCCCCAAGACTCTGGGCCAAATCGGCCCAGAGCACCTTACTAGATCAGATCCAGATCCTTCCATCCCTCCCTCCCAACCCTCCCTCGCGGCATCCGTGCCCGAGTTGCCTGACGCCGACGGGGGACGAGGGAGGGAGGGAAGCGAGAGGCTCGATGAAGTCCCGCTCGACCTCATCGAGCTCTGCCGCGACCTCTGGAACTCGAACGAGGTTCCCCTCCGGGCCGCGCGCCGGTACCTCGCGAGGTTGCTCCCCGTCGGTCATCCGACCGCATCCGCGACCGAGATCGCCCGCTACTTGCGCGTAGTCGCAAAGAGCCACCGCGTGCAGACGGCCGGCTGTCCGATCGCAGTCGCGTGCATGCCCGAGGAGTTTGCTCAGTGGCTCGAGCGCCATCGAACCCAGCAACAGGCGCAACCTGCGCGCGCCTCTCCGGGACGGCCGGAACTGTCCCTCTCACGCCAAGAGCTTGGCCGTCGTTCAGCGGCGTTCACCGCGCAGCTTGCGCGCTGTCTGCCGGATAACCGTCGCATCCAAGAATCGCTCAATCGGTCGCACGAAGCCTCGCAGGAGATCAAATCCGATGTCGGGACCTGACAAGCCTAATGCTCACGACAACGGAGCACGAGCTTCCGCCTTCGACGACGTTCGGAAGCTTCTCACGAGCAGAATCCGCGAGCTCGAGACCGAAGGCATTCGCAGATCCGATGGGCCATTGACCATCGGGGATGGCATCGAGCTTCTCGGCAGCCTCGAACGAATCGACGAGCTGCGGGACCTGAGAGAGCGCATTACGCGCTTGCGAGACGCGTTCGCGGAGAGCGGAGAGACGGGGGTTCCCCGATGAGAAGCGTCGGCGACATCATGCGCGATCTCGACACGAGAGATCTGCTCCACGTCGCCGAGCAGATTGCTCGCAAATACCATGTGACGCTCGAGGAGATGCTCGGTCGCGGTCGCCGAAGTCCCGAGGCTGCGGCGCGGCACGAACTCTGGCATCTCTTGTACGAAGAGATCCCCTCGCTCACGCGAATCGGCGAGATTTTCGGGCGCGACCATTCGACGATCCTGGCGGCGGTGCGGAAGTACGAGGAGCGATTCGGTCGTCCATCCCGTGTCGTAGTGACCGACATCGACCAACCTGCGAAAGCATCCTGCGACAGCGAACGCGCGCAGTGTCGAGAGCCGGCGGGGCCAGCCATCAAGAAGTGT
>DASWDH010000205.1:0-9371 GCA_036395495.1 Polyangiaceae bacterium | reverse complement strand
GCAGAACGAAGGCCGGACCCACGCTCCTGTTGTAGCAGCCGCACCCGCGAGGGGCAGGTGTCCAACGCCAGACCCCGGCGGGACGGGGCTCAAGTGAACGGGTTCGTAATGACCATGGTCTCGTTTCGGCGGGCGCCGATCGAGACTAGACACAGCGGGATTGCGGCCTGTCGTTCCAGAAATCGCAGGTAATCGCGCGCTGCACGAGGCAGATCCTTCTCCGCGCGCACGTCGGCCAGCGATTCGGTCCAGCCCTCGAGCGTCTCGTACACCGGTGTCACCACCCCGGGCCGATCCAACAGATCGATGGGCAGCTCGTCAGTCCGCCCGGTGGGGGTGTCGTAGGCCACACACACCTTGAGCTTGGGATGTCCGCTCAAGACGTCGAGCTTCGTCACCGCCAGGCCGTCGAGACCGTTCACCCGAGCGGCGTAGCGGATCGCCGGCAGATCCAGCCACCCGGTGCGCCGCGGCCGTCCGGTGACCGAGCCGAACTCCGCTCCGTCGTCACGAAGCTTGTCGCCGGTCGCGTCGAGTAGCTCGGTCGGAAAGGGGCCACCGCCGACGCGGGTGGCGTAAGCCTTGGTGATGCCGATGACCTTGTCGATGCGCGTCGGGCCGATGCCGGTGCCGGCGGCCGCCCCTCCCGCCGAAGCCGACGAAGACGTCACGTAAGGATACGTGCCGTGATCGATGTCGAGCAGCGTTCCCTGAGCGCCTTCCAGCAACACGCTCTCGTTGGCGCGAATCGCATCGCTCACCAGCCGCGAGGTGTCGGCCAGATGGGGAACGATGCGCCTGGCGAGCGGTTTCAATTGCTCGACCAAAATGTCGGCGGTAGGAACCTCGGCTCCCAAATCGCGCAACGTCGGAGCCCAGGCGCCAATCGCATGCTCGATGGTTTTCTTCGCGGCGGGCAGGTCGCGGAGGAGTCCCATGCGCAGGCCTCTGCGCGCGGCTTTGTCTTCGTAGGCGGGGCCGATGCCGCGCTTCGTCGTTCCCAGCGCGGGCCCGCCTTTGCCGCTGGTCTCGCGCAACGTGTCGATGGTGATGTGGAACGGCAAGATGACGTGCGCACGGTCGGAGACGAACAGCCGCGTGGCGGGCGAAAGCCCCCGGCGCTCGAGCTCATCCATCTCGGTCACCAAGACGGCCGGATCGATGACCATGCCTTGCGCGAGCACGCACCGGGTCTTCGGTCGAAGAATTCCGCTCGGAATGAGACGCACGATCAATTTGTCGTCACCCACCACGAGCGTGTGGCCCGCATTGGGCCCGCCCGCGTAGCGGACGACGACATCGGCATACTCCGTGTAGAAATCGACGATCTTACCCTTGCCCTCGTCCCCCCATTGCGTCCCTACGATCACAACCGTCGGCATCACACGTCTCCTATTGGCTTCGCTCACTTCGAGTGCGAGCAGCTCCTACTTATCCCGATCCGAGACTTTGCGCGAGCCGCCAGCCGAGATTCTCTGCGGGCGCAACGGCAAGTCGACGCGAGACGCCGGTGGCCAATTCGGACAGCTCCAGCTCCGCGGCGCTTGGCTCCACGAGCACGTGAGAATAGCCCCATGCCTTCGCATAGGCGCGCGCGTCGCCTGGGGGCGCGATCGCGCAAGCGAGGCCTCCCGCTCTCAATTGTTCACAGACGGTGTGCGAACGAGGGCCGGCGTCGACGAGAATTCGAAGGTCGAGATGTTCTTCCGCGCCGCGAATTCGAAGCGCCCAGGCGAGATTGTCGAGATCGAGCGCGAATCCGGCGGCCGGCATGGGTGCCCCGAAGCGCGCGAGAAGATCGTCGTAGCGGCCCCCCGAACCGAAGGGCTCCCCAGGCCCCTCGGCGAACAGGTGAAAAATCGCCCCGGTGTAATAGGCGAACCCCCGAACCTCGCCGAGGTCCACCCGCAGGGCGGATGCCAACCCTGCGGCCGTCGCTCGATCCCACAAGTCGCGAAGGGCCGCGAGCGCGGCAGCAGCCGCCGTCGGCTGGAGCAATCTCGTCGCTTCCGCCCACACGGCGCCATCGCCGTGCAACTTCGGGAGCTCGAGGAGCGCGGTCGCGACCGCGCGCGGCGGCTGGGCCAGACGCACGAGATCGCCCAAGATCGCGGTATCTTTGTGCGCGAGCGCATCGAGAATCGCGGAGGCTGTCGGCGGCGCAAAGTCGGCGAGCATGGCGCGTGCGATGTCGGCGTGGCCGACGTCGAGCACGAAATCCGAGAGGCCTGCCGCTCGGGCCGAGCTCAGGGCGAGACACATCAGCTCCACGTCGCCCTCGGGTCCCCCGACGCCGAGAAGCTCCACTCCTGCCTGCGGAATCTGACGGTGTTTGCGGGCGCGCTCCTGACGCCGGCGAAGGACCGTTCCCTCGTAGCAGAGGCGCATCGGCAAGGGGCGGTCCGCCAAGCGAGTGGCTGCCATTCTCGCAATCTGAGGAGTGACGTCAGGCCGCAGCGCTGCCACCTCGCCGGACTCCGGTTCCACGAAGCGCAGGACATCTCGTGGATCGAGCGCGCCAAGCCCACGTTCGAGCACGTCTGCCAGCTCGAACGCGGGCGGCGTCACCAGCTCGTATCCGTGCAGCGCGAAATGGTCCAAGAGCCGCCGCGAAAGCCGCCGCCGCCGGGAGGCTTCAGGGGGCAGGAGATCGCGCATGCCTGCCGGAAGAGGGTGATTGGGGACCGCGGCTGCTCCCGAGGCGGAAGCCAGCCGAAGCGCGGGCGGAGGTTTGGATGGCCGCATGGGCGGAAGGCCGAGCTTAGCATCACTGTGTCAGTTGCTTGGCCATCACATGATCACGATCGGCCGTCGGAAGTTGGCATCATACGGCAACGGCCGTCAGGCCGGTCCGCCTGCGGAGCTTCGCCGGAAGCCAGTTGTGCCTGCCCGGGTCAGTCCTTAGTTGGTTCATGGCTACTCCGATAAAACGATCGGGTAGCGAGCAACTGACGCAGTCATGTCAGCAGACGGCCTTGCGACCGAGGCAACCGCCGCTGCAAAGGACCTCTTGCGACCTTGGCCCCAGCGCCCACTTGACGATCGTGAAGACGTCGCACACGTCCGGCCGGATTCCGGCGTTTCCGGCGCGGCCTCTCAATTGCACTTGTCCTCGTCATCATGCCCGCCGAGATGATCCTGATCGCACGAGCCCAGTCTGGCGAAGAAACTGCCCTCGAGGAGCTCATCACGCGGATTCGCCCGCATGTCGAGCACCAGCTGATGCGCTATCCGGTGTCGGACGAAGATCGGAGGGACCTCCTGCAGATGACGTTGCTTCAAGTCGTCCGACGCCTGGGTTCGTTTCGAGGTGAGTCCAGTTTTTCCACTTGGCTCTTTCGTGTGACGGCGAACGAGGCGCTGATGCTCATGCGCTCGCAGCGCCGGCAGCGCGCCCGCCTGGTCGAGGGGCTCGATCTCGAGGATCTCGGCAGCATCACCGCCGCCCGCGCGTCGACCGACGAATCGCACGAAGCGAGAACGCGCACCGAGTGCGAAAATGTCCTGCGAGAAGCTCTCGCCGAGCTGCCGGAGGACTACCGCCACATCGTCGTCGCCCACTACCACGAAGACAAGGGGCTGCAGGAAATCGCCGACAAGCTGTGTGTGACCGAGAGCGCGGTGCGATCCCGCCTACACCGTGCGCGGTCGCGGCTTCGTGCCATTCTCGAGAATACCCCGGTCGCTCCGAACGAAGCGAAGGCGGGCGAAGCGGCCTGAGCGGAGTACCCGCTTTTCGCGTGCTCGCGCGGGGATGAATCGAGTAGTGTCAGGATCGATGATGCATGCGCCCCGGGGGGTCGTGTTTGATCTCGACGGAACCCTCATCGATTCGGGCGGTGACATCGTGGCGGCGGTCAACCACGCGCTCGAAGTGAACGACCGCCGGGCGCTGCCTTCGTCCACGGTCCTCCGCTTCGTGGGGGACGGAGCCCGCCAGCTCTGCGCGCGGGCGGCCGGGCTTCCCGAAAAGCACCCCGACGTCGAGGCGATCTTGCAGACCTACCTCGAGTACTACCTCGAGCACCCCGCCGACCACACGCGATGGATGCCGCACGCGCGCGCGGTGCTGGACGAGCTTCGGCTCTATCGGCTGGCCATCGCCACGAACAAGCCGCGCAAGACGACCGACGCGGTGCTCGAGCGCCTCGGAGTACGCAGCCTGTTTTCCGCGATCAGCGCCGCCGGGGATCTGCCGGAGATCAAGCCTTCGCCGAGGCCGATCTTGGAGATTGGCAAGCGGCTCGGGATGGAAGCGAGCCAAATGGTCGTCGTGGGTGACGGTCCTCAGGACATCGAGGCCGGGCGACGCGCGGGATGTCGCACCATCGGCGTGCAGGGTGGCTTCTTGTCGCCCGAGCGACTCGTGGCTTCACAGCCCGACGTACTCATCGACTCGCTCGCCGAGGTGCCGGCGATCTTGCGACGGTGGGCCGACGCGACGGTCAAGGCGAAGAGTTGAGCTTCAGTCCTTCGGGAGCGGCTTGACGCGGACTTCTCGCAGCGTCGCCTTGAAGCCTTCGTACTGCGCTCGAAGCTCGGAGAGGAGTGACTTGTCGTCCGAACGATCGTTCTTCTCGCCCGGATCGTCTTCGAGATCGAAGACCTGGAATCGGACGGCATTGGAGATGTAGAGCTTGCGACCGCGACGAATGAAAGCGCGGCGCTCGTCGTTGTGCGGTCCCGCGGGCATATCGATGAAGATGTCGCGCTCTGCCGGCTCATAGCCCTGCGGCGCCACGATCTCGTCGACCAACGAATGACCGGATAAGAAATCCGAAGACCCTCCGGACGTCGGGGCTTCGAGCACGAAAACGTCGAGGATCGTTGGAACGAGGTCGATGGCGCTTCGGCGCACGCCGACATGATGAGGCTGCACCCCTGGCAGGTAGACGAGAAATGGGACGCGAACGAGTTCCTCCCAGAGCTCGAAGCCGTGGCGGATCATACGATGCTCGCCGAACGCTTCACCGTGGTCGCTGGTGAGAATGATCGCGGTCTTTTCGGCCCATGGTTGCTGCGAAACGAACTGCAAAAAGCGGCCGATCTCTCGGTCGGTGTACCAAACCTCGCCGTCGTAGGCCGCTCGCATTCCGCTTCCGAAATCGGGGCTGCCAGGGTGTCGAGCGTACTCGGAGTGCGGATCGAGGTAGTGAATCCAAGCGAAAAAGCGGGCCGAGGTGAGCTCGCGGTTCGCGAACACCCTGAGTGCGGCGTCGGTGAGCGGGCCGCCGGTCACCGTCGCGTCGTTGTCTTGGTCGGTGCCGGGCGGGGGCTGCGCTTTGGTGTCGAGCACGTCGTAGCCTCGCGCGAGGCCAGCAGGGCCCGAGAAGTATGAGTGGGCCTGAACGGCGATCGTGCGGATGCCTGCCTTCTGGAGCCGCTCGGATACGAAAGTGTCGTCGGTGGTGAACCGGTTGAAGTGGCCCCAGTTGCGGTGGGTCTCGGACGGGTACTTGCCGATCATGAGCGGGCCCACGCTCTTTCCGGTGTAGGACGCGAGCGCGTAACTTCGATCGAACACCACGGAACGGGCGGCGAGCGCGTCGATGTTGGGCGAAACGGGTTTGGGATTTCCGGCGTAACCGAGATCGGCGCGCAGCGTGTCGATCGTGATGAGGATGACGTTGAGTCCTTTGGGCAAACGGTCGCGATTCGACGAAACGGCGCTGGCGGGGCCCTGCACTTGTGCGAGCGGAGCATCGCTGCCCGAGCAGTCTTCATCCAGGCCATTACCAGGCACGTCGAAGGCGCTCGGGCCGATACGCGGGTCGCTATCGTTGCAGTCTCCTCCACCGAACCAGGCGCTCGCGCCGTCGTGGTCGCGGTCGCTCGCGCGCCGCAGAAGTGCCAAGCCGATCTTGCCGAGGGGAGCGCCTCGCTCGATCGCGCCCGCGATGTCGGGATGCTCGCCAAGCTTGAGGCCGGCTTCACAGGTGAAGCCGAGCGGCAAGAGGGCGAGCACCACCGCCAGTCGGGGATTGCGATCGATGAGATGGGGCAAGAGGTACGCCCCGAGCGCGATCGCGAGCAGGAGTGACGCGGCCCGGAGGTCGAGCTCGGGCCGCTTCAAGACGCCCCAAATCCCGATCCATGCCCCTCGTCCGCTGGTCGTGCCGATTTTGACGCCGACCGCGACGATCGCGGTGGCGACGGCCAGTCCGCCGAGGGCCGCTCGGCGGGGATCGATGTCGAGACGAGCCGCGCGAAGCGGATGAACGAGGAGCTCTCCCGCCGCGAGCGCCGTCAACGACAAGACGAGCATCCCCAGCGCGGCCAACGCGGCGAGCGCGAAGCCGGTCGCGAGATGGCTTCCCTGGCTGGCCATCGCGATCTTGGCAGCGTGCGCGACCCATGTCGCCCAGAGCGCCAGGCCGACACCAAAAAATGCGAGCGAGGCGGCGAGCCGTGGGCGCCGGGCGGAATCACGTTCGTCGAGCGCGCGCCACAACTCCGCAGGCGATCGGGCGCGATCGGGTTCCACCGCGATGGCGAAGCCCGCTACCGCAGCGCCCAGCACGAGCGCCAGCGGCACGATGAGTCCCACGTCGACTCTGGCCAGCATCGTGATACTCGGCGCTCGTTCCCCCTCGACCGCGGCCCGCGCCCACGACGCGTCAGCCAACGCGCTTACGGTGCCCGCGAATGACCCAGCGGCGATGCCCAGAGCCGCCCGTCGGGTCCAGGCGCGCCGTCCCGCGCCCGGCACGTTCCCTTCGGGGGTTGCTTCACGGCGGTCCAAGGATGCGGCGTCGGATCTTCGTTTCACGCGATTCAGGTCCGGCGTTTGGCCAGAGGATGCGCGCCATCGTACACCTTCATCAGCTGATCGAGCGAGACGTGCGTGTAGCGCTGCGTGGTGGCAAGACTCGCGTGCCCGAGCATTTCCTGGATCGCTCGCAAGTCCGCGCCGCCCTCGAGCATGTGCGTAGCGCACGTGTGGCGTAGCGCGTGAGGATGAACGTCCGCTCGGCCGGCGCCGAGAGCACCATGTCGGCTCACCATCAGCTGCACGTGCCGCACGCCGATGCGAGCGCCACGATTCGACTGAAAGAGAGCGGTCGGATGGCTCTGCGCGAGTCGCGAGCGCACGGCGAGATAACGCTCGAGCGCGCGCACCGCTGGACGCCCGAGCGGCACGACGCGCTCTTTCTTGCCTTTGCCGACGACGCGAACCGTCCTCGCGTGCAGCTCGATATCGCCAAGCTCGAGCCCCACGAGCTCCGCGACGCGCAGACCCGAGCCGTAGAGCACCTCCAAGATGGCGCGATCCCTGATCGCGGCGGGATCCTCCTCTTGCGCGGACTCCACCACCTCGCGCGCGGCATCGACGCTTAGAAAGGTCGGCAAGGGTCGTCGCACTTTGGGGCTTGAAAGCTGCGCGGCTGGATTCTTGTCGATGAGCCCGCGCTGATGCACATAGCGGAACAACGCCTTCACCGCTGCGATCTTGCGCGCCACCGACGAAGAAACGATCACCCGTGCCAGAGCACCGAGCCATTGACGCAGAATGTAAACGTCGACGTCTTCGAGGGTGACGCGGTCACCGCGGTTTTCGACCAAGAACGTGGCGAGCTGCCCGAGGTCCCGTCGATAGGCCGCCACCGTGTGCGGCGAGGCGCGCCGTTCGCTGGCCATGAAATCCAAGAACTCGTTCACCGCAGCGCCGAACGGGCGATCCATGACGGTCGGCTAGCAGATGCGCGCATTGCCGGGCAACTCAGAGGCGATCGTGTACGAGGGCATCGCCATCCATGCCCCCGAGCGCCTCGACGAAAGCATTCACTTCCTCCGGAAGCGCGGGGGTGACCCCCACCATCTGCCTGGCGAGAACGCCGCGCTGCTCGTCGTCCAGCCACCCGCCGGTGGCTCCAGCTCGCTGCAAAAACCAGGGAAGTCTCGCGGCGTCGAGAAGCCGGTCGAGAGACTCGGCGATCTCTGCATCGTCGCGCAACACGTCGTACGCGCGAAGCCTCCCCTCGAGCGAGGGGGACGCGCTGGTCCAAACGTGTTCGAGGGCCGCCCTCTTCACGACGCGACGAAGCGACGCAAACACCGGCGCGACGAGTGGATCGCCGTCCTCACGCAACATCAGGTCGACCGCACGCGCGGGCTCGTCCAGCCGCCGCGCGAGTTCTTCTCCCAGCCCGAGCAACGAAGCAAGGCCTGGCCGATCGTCTCGCGCCAAGAGGCCACGAAGTGTTTCGGAAACTTCGACGAGCTTGGGGCGATTGAGCCGGAAGAGCGAGAGAACGGCGCGGCTCATCGTGACTTGCGGCCGGCTCGGGCGAGGAGCGTCGCGACTTGCTGGGGCCCAAAACGCCGGATGATGTCGCGTCCATGCGCGAAAGCGGCGTAGCGGCGGATGGCATCGTTATCGACCTTGACGTCGGAAACGCCGAGATCGCGCGCCGCGACGGTCCGGGCGAGCGCCGGATCGTCGAACAACAGATCGACGAGGCCGGCGCGCCGTTCGGCTTCATCCGCCGACAAGGCCCGCAGCCAAGCCGTCGACCAAGCCGGCGCGCCGAGCCGGACGGCGTCGCGAACCAAAGCATCCCGTTCGTGCCCCGCTTCGAGCACGGCGGCAACTTGCAGCGTCAGTTGCCACGGCGGCGCCTCCTTGCGGACGGCGGGAAGGAGTCTTTCCACCTCTTCGGCGTCGCCCGCTTCGAGCGCCGCCGCCGCTCGAAGCACGGTGCGCAGCCCCTGTCCTTTGTCGATCTCAGCCAAGATCGAGCGCGCTTGCTCGAACGCTCCGGCGGCGCGGGCCGCCAGCGCGTCTTCGATGGTGGCGCTCGCGCTCTCGGTGACGTTCGGCAAGGGGGGGCGCCCGTCCTTTTTGGCTCGTTTGTCGCCGCGCCCGGGCTGCTTCGCCGCAGCGGAACCCGAGTCGCGAGGCGACGTTTTCTGCAGGCCGAGGACGGACCTCGCCAGATCGAAAAGCCCCACGCGCCCACTTTGCACGGGGACCGGCCTAGGAGCAAGAGCGGCGAAGCGTCGAACTCATGCCAGCCAAAGACCCAGCAGCCAAACCACGGCTCCCGCCACCGCCAGGGCCAGGGGTTTCCTCAGCGCACCTGCTCGAAGTCGTCCTTCGCCGTCCCATCCCCGAGCGGTGAGCCATACACCGCCCGCGACCCACAACGCGACACCGGCCACGACGAGCGCACTCCAGGGGAGCTGCGGTGGAAGATCGAGCGAAAGGCTGTCGGTGCGGGTTCGAGTGGTCGGACCGCCAGCTTTTTGCGCAGGTGCCGTTCCCGCCTGAAGCGCGGCCGAAAGCCGGGCCACGGCGATGCCGGCGGTTTCGCGCTCACGCGTACGTGGCGTGAAGAGCGAGCGCGAGCCGATCGAGGCCGCCCGGATAG
>DASWDH010000204.1:0-6109 GCA_036395495.1 Polyangiaceae bacterium | reverse complement strand
GCGCGCGCCCGCGCGCGCATGATTGGCGCTTAACGTACCCCGGGGCAACTGTTTAGGCAGGGCGAACCCTGTCATGTCGTTTTTCATTGCGGCCATCTGGTCGACCTCCGCGCTGCTCGCCCTCGATCTCATCGCGGCGATCCTGGTATCCGCGCGGCCCTCCGGGAGTTTCGATCTCGTGAGCCGGGTGCTGTGCCAAGCGCTGGCCTTCGTAAGCACGATGTTTTTCATGGTCGTAGTCCACGACAAGGAAAGACCGCTCTCCGATGTACTCGGGCTCCGCCGCCCGCACCTGGGACTCTGTCTCCTCGCTTGCGCCCTCGGCTTGGCTCTGCAGGGTCCCATGACCTTGATCGCCAATGTCATCTACAGTCGCTACCCTCTCCCCGACGAAGAGCTCGCTCTTTTGCGCGAGCTCTTCGATGTGAAGGGGATACCCCAAAAGGCGGCGCTGGTGATGGCGGCAGGTCTCGTGGGACCGATGGTGGAGGAAGTCTTCTTTCGTGGCGGAATTCTCAGCAACCTGAGAAAGGCCCATTCGTCGGGGTTCACGCTTTTCGGCGTATCCCTCCTCTTTGCCGCGGCCCACCGCGACTGGCGCGCGTTCCTCCCCGACTTCATCGGCGGGCTCGCGATGGGCTACGTTCGAATCGCCAGCGGCTCGCTCTGGCCGGCTGTCCTCGTTCACGCCACCTTCAACACCACGTCCGTCCTGTTCGCCGTCCGGGCAGGTCCGGAAGCAGACGTCCTCACCCGGCAGCAAAGTCTGCTGGCGACGCTGGCGACGCTGGTCGTGATGGCGCTCTATGGCATGATCGCGCGGCGCAGCGAGAGTTGCGCCCGGGCCCGTGAGCTCGACGCATAGGAAAGATGGACGTTAGCTCTCCCTCTCGGCCGCCGCTCGATGTATGAAAACCTGGAACGAACATGGGTCGCATGAAGCTAGCTTTGTGTCTGCCGGGCGGCGGAGTGACAGGGGGGATGTACCAAATTGGGGCCCTCTCGGCCCTCGAAGACTCGCTCGACGGTCTCGGCGATCGAGGATTCGACCTTTACGTCGGAACCTCGAGCGGTTCGACGGTCGCGGCGTCGCTGGCAGGGGGATTACCGGTCCAGCGCCTGTACCGTGCCCTGCTCGATCCGGCGGACGATTACTTTCCGCTCGAGCGTGGGCACCTCACCCGCATGGACTTCGACGAGTGGCGACGCACCATCGTGACCGCGTTCGGCGCGCTTCGCGGCGGCGTGCGCAGTCTCACCTCGCGCACTCCGTCTCGCAAAGACCTCTGGGAGCAGCTCGAGCGTTTCTACGACTCGTTGCCGGCCGGTCTTTTCACCCTCGATGCCTTCGAGCGTTTTCTCGAAGAGTTCTTCCTGCGCCGGGGCGTTTCCAACAGCTTTCCCGGGCTGGTACATCCGCTGCGTGTCGTCGCTCACGATCTCGACTCGGGAGACAGAATTCTTTTCGGCGCCCCGGGCTACGACGACGTTCCGGTGGCGCGCGCCTGCTGTGCGTCGACGGCGCTGCCGCTTTTCTACAGCCCCGTTCGCATTCATGACCGGCATTACATCGATGGGGGCGTCGGACGCGTGGGGCACATGGATGTCGCCGAGAGCGAAGGCGCTGACATGGTCGTTCTCATCAACCCCATGGTCCCCGTACGGGCCGAGCTGAGCGGCGTTCCCACCGGTCACGGCGCGCGCCCGAGTGTGCGCGACAAGGGCATGATGTGGGTCTACAACCAGGCCATGCGTATCGGTGTGCATGCCCGCCTCCATCACGCTTTGAGTCTGTCGAAATCCAACGGCTACCCCGCCGGGGCGAACCTCAGAACGCCACTCTTGATCATCGAGCCGCAGCCCACCGACGCGGTGCTTTTCATGCACAATCCTGCGAGCTTCCCCGCCCGCCGCACGATTCTCGAGTACGCCTACAAGACCACCCGCGACCGCGTGGCCCTCTGGATCCACGCCAACCGCCCACTCATCGAGCGAGCCGGTTTCCGCGTCGCGCCCGGTCAGCGCCGCGCGATTCCGTGAGCGTTTCAGGCTAATCAAGGCTCAATCGGTTCGGCGAATACGCGAGCCCGCGCCCCGTAGCGGGCCATGGAAGCCAGGTAATAGGTCACCGGCAGCACGATGAGCGTGAGAAGCGCGGCCGAGATGGTTCCGCCGACGACGACGACCGCGATCGGCCGCTGCGTCTCGCTGCCGATGGCGTGCGAAAGGGCGGCCGGCAAAAGGCCGAGCGATGCGAGCAGCGCGGTCATCAGGACGGCTCGAAGCCGATCGTGGGCGCCCCCGATCGTCGCGCGCAGGATCGGTTCACGACGATGAAGGCGGCCACGGATCGCGGCGACGACGAGCACGCCGTTCAACACGGCCTGCCCCAGCAGGGCGATGAATCCGACCGCCGCCGACACCGAAAGCGTCATGTGGGCAACGGCCAAGGCGATCACCCCGCCGATGAGAGCGAGCGGAACGTTGAGCAGGATGACGAGAGCATCGAACATGCTGGAAAATGCCGAAAACAGCAGGATGAACGTGATGAGCACAGCGAGGGGAATGACGATCTTGAGGCGCGCCATGGCCCGCTCTTGATTTTCGAATTCGCCCCCCCAGGTGATCTCGTAGCCAGGGGGGAGCGTGAACGCCGCCTGAACCTTTTTCTGGGCTTCGGTCACGAATGACCCCAGATCGCGATTGCGGACGTTCATGCGTACGCCGATGTAGCGGCGGCCGTTCTCGCGGGTCACCGCGGCTCGCCCGACGCCCATGCTCACCTCCGCCACGGCCGAGAGAGGCAGAAGCGACCCGTCTTTGGTGGGAAGCATGACGCTTCGAATCGCCCCCACGTCTTCGCGCGTGGAAGACGGGAGACGCACCGTGACATCGAAGCGCTTCTCGCCTTCCCACAGCTCGCTCGCGACGTGCCCTCCCATCGCCGTCTCGATGTAGTCCTGGAGATCGCCGAGATCGAAATCGTATCGCGCGAGTGAGCCGCGGTCGATCTTCACTGCGACCTGCGGCATTTCGCCGCTCTTGACGATGCCGACATCGGCCGCTCCCGGGACCGTGGCGATCAGGTCTTTGCAGGCGTCGGCGAAGACTTGCAGTTTTTCCAGATCATCACCGTAGATTTTGACTGCGATCTGTCCGAACTGGCCGGAGATATTTTCGGCGACGTTGTCGCGAATCGGCTGTGAGAAATTGTACTCGAGACCGGGGATCTCCTGGAGATTGCCAGTCATCTCCGCGATGATGTCATCCAGGCGGTGCATCTGCGGACGCCATTCCGAGAGAGGTTTCAGCCGAACGAATACTTCCAGGTTGGAGGGGAGCGTGGGGTCGGTTCCGTCCTCCGGCCGCCCGAGCTGGGTCAAGAGACTGGCCGCTTCGGGAGTGCGCCCGATGAGCTCCTTGATACGCGGCGTGAGCTTACGCCCTTCGGTCAGCGAAATATTGCCGGGCAGTGTGAAGGTGACGTAGAGCGCTCCCTCGTTGAGCTCGGGGAGAAACTCCGACCCGAGCCTCGGTAGCAGCAAGGCCGACGAGAAAAGCGCGCCGAACGCGAGTATCAAGACGAGCAGCGGGTTTTTCATCGAAAAATCGAGGGTGGGGACGAACAGACGTTTGGCCCACACCAAAAGAGGGGAGTCCCGCTGCGGCTTGGGACGCCGAAGAGCATAGAGACACAGCACCGGAACCAACGTGAAGCTGACGACGAGGGCCCCGACCAGTGCGCTCACCACGGTGTTGGCGAGAGGCGAAAAAATCCGTCCCTCCACCCGCTGGAGTGAAAAAATCGGAAGGTAAGCGGCGATGATGATGAGAAGCGAAAAAAGAGTGGGGCGTGCCACCTCGCTCGCCGCATGAGCGATGCGCGCGGCGAGCGAAGCAAGGTGCACCGGGGCTCCTGGAGCCTCGGGCGAACCACCGTGACCTGGACTCAAGCGATGAAAGACGTGCTCGACCAGGATGACGGCGCCGTCGACGATGATCCCGAAATCGACGGCTCCCATGGACAGCAGGTTCGCCGACATTCCGCGCAGGTACAGATAGATGAACGACGCGCCGAGCGAGAGAGGGATCACCGCCGCCACGATGAGCGAGGCGCGGATGGACAGCATGAAGGCGAAGAGAACCAGGCTGACGAGCGCTGCTCCTTCCGCGAGATTTCGGAACACCGTCGTCAGCGTGGTTTTGACGAGCTCGGTTCGATCGTAAAACGGTACGATGCGCACGTCTTTCGGCAAGACGCGCTCGTTGAGATCCGTGATTTTGGTGCGCAGGTCGCCGAGCACGACCGATGGGTTCTCGCCGCGCCGCATGAGCACGATGCCCTGCACGGCGTCCTCGTTGCGGTCGCGGGTGACGACGCCCTGGCGAGGAGCATACCCTTCGCGCACGGTGGCGACGTCGCGCACGAGCACCGGAATACCCTCGTGGTAGGCGACGCGTACGTTTTCGATGTCCGACATGTCCCGGAAAATGCCCAGGCTCCGGATCACGAACATCTCGGCGCCGCGCTCGACATATCCGCCGGTGGCGTTCGCGCTCGCCTTCTGCAGAGCGGAGAACACGTCGGAAAGGCCCACGCCGAGCGACGCCATCTTGGTAGGGTGGGGCTCGACGTGGATCTCGCGCACCAGTCCGCCGTAGGAGACGACGTCGGCCACCCCGGGCACCTGGCGAAGGCGAGGCACCACCGTCCAATCCTGCAGCGTGCGCAGCGTCATCGGATCGGAGCCGCTTCCCTCGAGCGTGTAGCGGTAGACCTCGCCGATCGGCGTCGCCATCGGGCCGAGCTGGGGCTGCACGCCCTGGGGAAGCAACGTACCGGAGAGTCGCTCGGTCACCTGCTGACGCGCTCGGATGGGATCGATGCCCTCGCTAAATGTCAACGTGACGAAAGAGAGGCCGAAGATGGACACGCTGCGCAGCCGAAAAAGGCCCGGCGCTCCGTTGAGGGCCCGCTCGATGGGAATCGAAACTCGGCGTTCGACCTCTTCGGTCGGCTGGCCGGCGAAACTGCTGATGACCTGCACCTGCGTGTCGGTGGGATCGGGGAACGCCTCCACCGTCAGATTCGAGTACGCGTAATACCCGAAGCTCGCGATGAGCGCGGCCAAGATGAACGCCGCGAGGCGGTTCTGCAGGGCGGAACGGACCAAGCTGTCGAGCATGACGTCAGTGCGAAAGCGAGATCTGGTTGTCGAGCAGCAGCGCTCCCTCGACGACCAGCGTTTCACCGGCCGAAAGACCGCGCGCCACGGTGACGATTCCGTCGTGAGCGGGGCCCGCTGCAATTTCCCGACGCACGAACCTGCCCTTGGACTCTTCGACGTACACGTACTGATGCGAACCGTCCGACACGAGCGCCGTCGCCGGAATCTCCGCGTCTCCCTCGGAAGCCTTCACCGAAAAGCGCAT
Organism: Polyangiaceae bacterium; assembly: GCA_036395495.1. Lineage (GTDB taxonomy): Bacteria > Myxococcota_A > Polyangia > Polyangiales > Polyangiaceae > DASWDH01. The sequence continues at coordinate 676 of DASWDH010000204.1, read as the reverse complement.
CTGCGCATAGATGTTCGGTTTGAGGAGCCCTTCAGGGTTGGCGAGCTCGGCGCGCACCGCGATCGTGTGCCGCACGGGATCGACCACCGAAGAAATCATTTCGACGGTCGTCTGGGCCGAGAAGCCAGAAAGCGAAGGGCTGCTGATGGTCACCGGCGTGCCGGTCGTGATCCCGAAGGCATCGGCTTCGAAGAGTTCTGCCACGATCCAGACGGTGGAAAGGTCGGCCACGGTCATGAGCACGGTGTCGGGCGTGAGCTGCTGGGAGGGAAGAACGTTCTTTTCCACGACGATCCCGTCGCGCGGCGAAATGACGGTGAACTCGTTGTCGGCGCGCGGCGAGACCTTGAGCGAAGCAATCTTGGACTGCGCCAAGTGAAGCGAGAGCTGCGCCTGCTTCAGCTGCTGGTCGGCTTCGAGCTGGTCTTTGGCGGGAATCGCGCGTGCTTCCACCATGGCCTTGATGCGGGAGAGCTGCGCCTTGGCGACGTCGAGGTCGACCGTAGCCTTGTCGCGTTCGGCACGCAGACCTGCGATGTCCGGGCTCATGACGGAAAAGAGAGGGTTGCCCGTTTTGACCGACTGTCCGAGCTCGACCGAGACTGTCGTCGCACGGCCGGCGAGCGGAGTGCCCAACTTCGAAGCGCGCGTATCGTCGATCTTCACGTGAGCCGGG